>CAYRRL010000083.1:0-9293 GCA_964426665.1 uncultured Ferruginibacter sp.
GGTGTATTGGAGAGTTCTGTTTTTATCGGCGGGAAAGTATTGGATGGTTTTGTAAGCAACCTGGCAAAATACAATGGCAGCAAGCATGTAATCCCCTGTGCAAACGGCACCGATGCTTTGCAAATAGCTTTTATGGCGCTTGGCCTGCAGCCCGGCGATGAAGTAATTACACCTTCATTTACTTATATAGCCACTGTGGAAGCAGCAGCATTGTTGAAACTGAAGCCTGTGTTTGTGGAAGTGGACAAGCAAACATTTTGCATAGATGCTGCGGCTGTTGAAAAAGCTATTACCCCCAAAACAAAAGCGATTGTGCCTGTGCATTTATATGGCCATGCAGCCAATATGGAAGCGGTTATGGCCATTGCAGAAAAACACCACCTGTATGTGGTTGAAGACAATGCCCAGGCTATTGGCTGCGATTATACTTTTAAAGACGGCACGGTAAAAAAAACCGGCAGTATCGGCCATATTGGCACCACATCTTTTTATCCGTCTAAAAATTTAGGCGCATATGGCGATGGCGGTGCAATATTTACTGATAATGATGCGTTAGCTGCTAAGCTAAAAATGATTGCCCATCATGGGCAAAGCAAAAGGTATTACCATGACGTAGTGGGTTGCAACTCAAGGCTGGATGCAGTACAGGCTGCGATACTGGACATAAAGCTTAAACATTTGGATGGGTATATTGGAGCAAGAAGGAAAGCGGCAGATTACTATGATAAGGCTTTTGCAAACCACCCGAAAATTAAAACCCCTTACCGGGCAGCAAACAGCAGGCATGTGTTCCACCAGTACACTCTTACATTGGATGGCATTGACAGGGACGCATTGCACAACTATCTTGCTGAAAATGGCGTCCCCTCTATGATTTATTACCCTGTGCCTTGCCATAAGCAAAAAATGTTTGATGCATTTGGCGGAAGCGGCTACGAATTGCCATTGACAGATTGGTTGACTGAAAGGGTAATTTCTTTGCCAATGCATACTGAGATGGAAGAAGAGCAACAGGCATTCATTGTTTCAAAAGTTTTGGAATTTGTAAACCAATAAAATAAACCCGTTAAGCACTAAAGTATGAAGATTGCAGTAGTAGGAACCGGCTATGTAGGCCTTGTATCAGGAACCTGTTTTGCAGAAACAGGCAACCAGGTTATTTGCGTGGATATTGACCAAAAAAAAGTTGAAAAATTATCCTCTGGCCAAATCACTATTTATGAACCGGGGCTTGAAAAAATATTCATACGAAATACAAAAGAGGGGCGCTTAACTTTTACAACCAAATTAGAAGAAGCGATAGAAGGCGCAGAAGTAATAATGCTGGCATTGCCTACGCCCCCCGGCGAAGATGGCAGCGCAGATTTGAAATACATACTCGGTGTCGCAGACCACCTTGGCAAAATCATTAAGGATTACAAAGTAATTGTTGATAAAAGCACTGTGCCTGTAGGCACGGCAGAAAAAGTTAGGGCTGCTATTGCAAAAAATGCCAAAGTTGAATTTGATGTGGTGAGCAACCCTGAGTTTTTGAGGGAAGGCGTAGCGGTTGATGATTTTATGAAACCAGACAGGGTTGTAATTGGCACTACTTCTGAAAGGGCCAAAAAAGTAATGAACGATTTATATGCGCCATTTGTGCGCCAGGGCAACCCGCTCATCTTTATGGACGAAAAAAGCGCAGAGCTTACAAAATATGCAGCCAACTCTTTCCTTGCTACAAAAATCACATTTATGAATGAGATAGCCAGGCTTTGCGAATTGTTGGGTGCCGATGTAGATATGGTTCGCCGTGGCATGGGGGCTGATGAAAGGATTGGCAAAAGATTTTTGTTTCCCGGTATTGGTTATGGTGGAAGCTGCTTCCCTAAAGATGTGCAGGCGCTTGGCAAATCTGCGCAGGAAGTAAACTACAATTTTGAGATACTGGATGCGGTGATGGAAGTAAATGAAAAGCAAAAACTTCATTTAATGCCATCTATTAAAAAATATTTTGATGGCAACCTGAAAGGCAAAAAGTTTGCTTTATGGGGCCTTGCTTTCAAACCAAATACTGACGATATAAGGGAGGCACCGGCTTTATACATGATAAACGCACTGCTGGCTGAAGGGGCAACCGTTGCTACTTACGACCCTGAGGCAATGAATAATGTAAAGCAATTAATGGGCGACAAAATCAGGTTTTCTGAAACACAATACGAAGCATTAACAGGTGCAGATGCATTGATTATTGCAACTGAATGGAGTGAATTCCGCACGCCTGATTTCAATAAAATATCGGCCCTGTTAAAAAACAAAGCAATTTTCGATGGCAGGAATTTGTTTGACTTGCAGCAGATGGAAGTAATGGGTTTTCATTATGTAAGTATAGGAAGGAGAAAAATTAATTAAGAACTAACTATGGCTGAAAAAAGAGTTTTAATTACGGGCGCAGCAGGCTTTTTGGGGTCTCATTTGTGCGACAGGTTTATCAAAGAGGGTTTCCATGTTATAGGCATGGATAATTTGATTACAGGCGACCTGAGAAATATTGAACATCTTTTCAAGCTGAAAGAATTTGAGTTCTATCATCATGATGTTTCCAAGTTCATCCATATTCCTGGTAAACTCGATTATATACTTCATTTTGCATCGCCGGCGAGCCCGATTGATTATTTAAAAATCCCTATTCAAACATTAAAAGTGGGGTCATTAGGAACGCACAATTGTTTGGGCTTGGCATTAGCAAAAAAAGCAAGGATACTTGTTGCAAGTACCAGCGAAGTATATGGGGACCCGCTGGTGCATCCACAAAACGAAGAATATTGGGGCAATGTAAACCCTGTTGGTCCACGTGGTGTTTATGACGAAGCAAAACGTTTTCAGGAGGCGATGACAATGGCATACCATACATTCCACGGTGTTGAAACGAGGATTGTAAGGATATTCAATACCTATGGCCCAAGAATGCGCCTGAATGATGGAAGGGCATTGCCTGCATTTATCGGCCAGGCTTTAAGGGGCGAAGATTTAACAGTGTTTGGCGATGGAAGCCAGACAAGGAGCTTCTGTTTTGTAAACGATTTAGTGGAAGGTATTTACAGGCTGCTTATGAGCAACTACGCACAGCCGGTAAATATTGGCAACCCTGATGAGATTTCATTGAAAGATTTTGCAGAAGAAATAATAAAACTTACTGGCACCAAACAAAAAATTGTTTATAAGCCATTGCCGGTTGACGACCCCAAGCAAAGGGAGCCAGATATTACCAAGGCAAAACAATTATTAGGTTGGGAACCTACAATAAACAGGGCAGAAGGCTTGAAAATTACTTATGAGTATTTTAAATCGCTGCCGCATGATGAATTGTATAAACAACCAAAAGAATTCCAGAGCAGGAAATAAAAATCAGGCATCATAAATCATAAATCAGAGATGTATCAGGAGTTACTCGACAAGAAAAAGAAATTAGCCGTTATCGGCTTAGGTTATGTGGGTTTGCCCATTGCACTTGAGTTTGCAAGAAAAATAAAAGTAATTGGTTTTGACATTAATGCTAAACGTGTTGAGATGATGCGTAACGGTATTGACCCAAGCCAGGAACTGGAATCATCTGCATTTGAAGGCTGCGACATTGAATTTACAAACGACCTTGACGTGTTGAAACAGGCTAACTTTTTTATTGTAGCCGTGCCAACACCGGTAGATGAGCACAATGTACCGGACTTGGTGCCCGTGCAAAAAGCAAGCGAAACAATCGGCAAAGTGATTAAGAAAGGCGATTATGTTGTTTTTGAAAGCACTGTTTATCCGGGTTGTACAGAAGAGGATTGCCAGCCTATTATTGAAAAATTATCAGGGCTAAAAAATGTAACTGATTTTAAATTGGGCTATTCGCCAGAAAGGATTAACCCGGGCGATAAAGAACATACGCTTGCAAAAATTGTGAAAGTAGTAAGTGGCTGCGATGCTGAATCACTGGATGTGATTGCCAAAGTGTATGAATTGGTAGTAACAGCCGGTGTGCACAGGGCATCCAGCATTAAAGTGGCGGAGGCTGCAAAAATTATCGAGAACACACAAAGGGATTTGAACATAGCATTGATGAATGAGCTTTCAATCATTTTTGATAAAATGAACATCAACACATTTGAAGTGCTGGAAGCTGCAGGCACTAAGTGGAACTTCCTCAAATTCCAGCCGGGTTTGGTTGGCGGGCATTGTATTGGCGTTGACCCATATTACCTCACACACAAATCGAAAGAGCTTGGCTACGACAGCCAGGTGATTTTGGCAGGCCGTGTTATTAATGATGGTATGGCTGGTTATGTGGCAAAGAAAGTTTTGCAGCATATTATTCAAAACAATGGCAATGTAAAAGATGCCAAAGTGTTGGTGATGGGCGCCACGTTCAAAGAAAACGTTAGCGACATCCGCAACAGCAAAGTGGCTGATGTGATAAAAGAATTAAAATCTTTTTCATTGAATGTGCATGTAACAGACCCTCATGCAGAAAGCGATGAAGTAAAGCATGAATATGGTTTTGAACTGGCCAACGAAACAGGCAGCGATTATGATGCAGTGCTGGTGACAGTGCCGCACAGTGCATACAAAAATTTTGACGATGCTTATTTTAAAAGCATTACTAAAGACAAAGCGTTAATTGCGGACTTAAAAGGTATCTACAGAAATAAAATTAAAAGCAGGTTTTACTGGAGTTTGTAAGCCTGTTTTGCCAAAACAAAAAAACTGTTGCCTGCATTCCTGCAGGGTTTAATGAGATGAATACAATTTTCCATTCAAAAGATTTAAGCCAATATTCTTTCCTTATTACAGGCGGCGCTGGTTTTATTGGCAGCCACATTGCTCAGTACTTATTGCAGCATGGCGCCAAAAAAGTGCGTGTGCTTGATAATATGGCCAATGGCAAAAAAACAAACCTTGAAATTCTTGCTCAGTACCCGCAGTTTGAATTTATAGAAGGCGATATAAGGAATTTGGAAACCTGCCAGCAAGCTTGTTCAGGCATTGATTATGTTAGCCACCAGGCGGCATTGGGCTCCGTGCCACGCTCTATATTAGAACCTGTTTATTTCAACGATGTAAATGTGAATGGCTTTGTGAATGTGCTGAAAGCGGCTGTTGACAATAAAGTAAAACAGTTTGTGTATGCTTCCTCCTCCTCTGTGTATGGAGATGAGCCTACGTTGCCAAAGAAAGAAGAAAGGATAGGCAACTGTTTGTCTCCTTATGCGGCTACCAAAAAAACAAACGAGCTGTATGCGCAGGTTTTTGCTGATGTGTATGGCATAAAGCTGATGGGCTTCCGCTATTTTAATATTTTTGGGCCAAGGCAAGACCCTGATGGGCCATACGCTGCCGTTATACCTTTATTTGTAAAAGGAATAATGAAAAATACCCCGGTGTATATAAATGGCGATGGCGGGCAGACGAGGGATTTTACTTATGTTGACAATGCCGTGCAGGTAAACGTAAAAGGGATGCTGACTGACAATGCAGAGGCAACAAACAAAGTGTACAATGTGGCAGTAGGCGAAAATTATTCAGTGAATTATTTATTTGAAGCCTGCAAAAAGCAATTGCAAAGCAATGCTCAGCCAACACACCGTGACCCAAGAGCCGGCGATATTAGAAATTCACTGGCAGATATTTCAATGGCAAAAAACTTGCTGGGTTACGAACCAGGCAAAAAATTTGAGGCTGGCCTGATAGAAACAATTGAATTTTTCAAAGGCTTATACAGCGAAAAGATTTTGGCAAAATCATAAATCATACATCCGAAATCATACATAATTTAAAATGCCGTTTACCAAAACACCAATCCCTGATTTATTAATATTTGAACCAAAGGTATTTGAAGATGCCCGTGGTTATTTTTTTGAAAGCTATAACGCAAACACATTTATAGCAGGCGGGGTGAACATTGAATTTGTGCAGGACAACCAGGCCAAATCATCTTATGGCGTTATCCGGGGGCTGCATTACCAACTGGCGCCTTATGCACAAACAAAGCTGATACGTGTTTTAAGTGGTGCCATACTGGATGTGGCCGTTGATATAAGAAAAGGCTCGCCAACATACGGGCAGGTTTTCTCCATCGAATTGACTGCCGAAAACAAAAAACAATTGCTGGTGCCAAAGGGCTTTGCACATGGTTATTCAGTTATAAGCGAAACTGCGGAAGTAATGTATAAATGCGATGAGTTTTACAATAAAGCAAGCGAAGGCGGCATTGCTTACAATGACCCCAAACTGAAAATTGACTGGATGGTACCGGCTGATAAAGCATTGGTGTCGGAAAAAGACCTTGTTCTTCCGGGTATTGACAATTGCTTAAATAATTTCCAATATAACCTTTCGTAATTTATCTGTGTCAAACAAAACAATTTTAGTTACTGGAGCCAATGGGCAATTAGGAAGGGAAATGCAGGTGGCTGCAAAAAACTTCCCAAACTATAATTTTTTGTTTGTTTCTAAAGACGAATTGCCAATCGACAATTTCGATGCGGTACAACATTTTTTTGACAATCATTCAATAGGCGTTTGTGTAAACTGTGCGGCATACACAGCCGTTGACAGAGCTGAAACTGAAAAGGAGAAGGCTTTTTCGATTAATGGTGATGCAGTTGAGAACCTGGCAAAGCTCTGCAAAAAAAACGATGCATTGTTTATTCATATCTCAACAGATTATGTTTTTGACGGAGCAGCCACATCACCTTATAAAGAAGATGAAGCAGTAAAACCAATTGGTGTTTACGGCGCTTCTAAATTAAAAGGGGAACAACTGGCTTTACAAAATAACCCTGCATCTATTATCATCCGTACTTCATGGGTGTATTCATCATTCGGCAACAACTTTGTGAAAACAATGCTCCGGTTGATGAAGGAAAGAGAAAGCATTAATGTAGTGGATGACCAAAAAGGCTGCCCAACTTATGCGGCAGATTTAGCTGCAGCAATCATGGATATTATTTCAGGTGAAAATCTAACGCCGGGAATTTATAATTTCTCTAACCATGGCATTATTACATGGCACCAATTTGCTGTTGCTATAAAAGAATTATCGGGAAGCAAGTGCATTGTAAACCCAATCCCAACATCGCAATACCCTACACCTGCAAAGCGGCCTGCGTATTCAGTGTTGGATACAACTAAAATCCGCCAAACATTTAATGTTGTTATCCCTGATTGGAAAGAAAGCCTTAAAAAATGCTTATCGCTTTTGCAATAGCGATTTTTACCGCCTGATAAATACCTTCTCCGTATAATTCATCTTTTCATTTATTATTTGCAAAATATAAACACCTGTTGCAAGTACCGGAAGCTGCATCAAATAACTTTTTATGTTGCTTGCGGGCACGGACTTAATCAATTGCCCGTTATCGCCCAGCAATCTTATCACAGCATTATTTTGCGATTCAGTAAAATTAATATTGATTGCATTGGCGGGACTATTGTACACAACCGTAACAGCAGGTTTTATTTTTAATTGCGCCATTACAATATTTGAATACACAAAATGGCCGTCAAAATCAACCTGCCTCAGGCGGTAATAGTTTATGCCGTTGGCAGGTTTTTTGTCAACTAGTGAATAGTTGTGCGGCAGTGATGTAGTGCCCTTCCCTTTTACCCTATCAATGGCAACAAAGTTTATTCCATCAGTGCTTCTTTCCACATCAAAATAATCGTTATTGAGTTCTGCTGTTGTTTGCCAGTTGAGCAATATAGTATTGTTTGTTTGCAGCCTTCCTGTAAAACTTAACAATAAAACCGGGGTGGTGCATAAAGCTGTTATGCCTGCGTCAATATTTAAAACATTTGTGCCAGGAGGCACTGTAAACGAAACACTTTGCCCCACCGTGTTAGCTTTGCTGTTGTTTAATGCCGAAATGCCGCCAACATTTTGCCTCGTAAAAGAATAGCCCGCTGGTATTTGAAAAACAACATAGTAGCTGCCCGGGCTTACGGAAGCAAAAGAATAATAACCATATGCATCAGTAACAGAAGTCGCAACAATAATACCTGCGCTGTTGTATAATTGTACGCTCATGTTGCTTACACCAATCTCGTTGGCATCCTGCAACCCATCGCTGTCTGTATCAAACCACATATAATCGCCAATACCTGACAGGGAAGTGCAGTTGTTTACAGTAAGGCTGGCAATGGCACTGCTGTTGCAGCCTGTTATAGTATCAGTTGCCTGTAATGTGTATTGCCTGTAGCCGGCACTGCCAATAAATACAGATGGGTTGAGCAAATTAATATTGCTAAGGCTGCCGTCATCAGGCGACCACACAAATGAATAAGGCCCTTCGGCAGGCATTACAGCAGGGCTAAAATGTATTCCTGTGTCGCCGGTGCATGCAATAACTGCAGGGATGTTTATTTGTACAGCCAGGGCATTGCTAACAGTTACCAGTACACTTGCCGAAGCTGTGCAGCCACTTGTTGAATTAGCAGTAAGATTAAAAGTGGTATTGGCCGTGCCAATGCATGCCAGGGGGTTTGCGATATTTGCATCAGACAAGCCTGCTGCCGGCAACCAACTGTACAACACACCTGCAACAGGCGGTATTCCTATCTGCACACAACCATTTTGGCAAACAGATGGCGAAGCGATTGTTGGCAAAATAAGCTCATCCACTTTTATTACAACAGCATCAACAGATGTACATGCTGGTTCATTGCTTATTTTGGTAAGGGAGTATGTAAAAGTGCCAACTGCGGTTGCTGTAAATACCGGGTATGCGCTGTTGGGGTTATCAAGCCCGGTAGTTGGGTTCCAGCTGTAGGTTGTAAATGGCGAAGCATCGTTGGTAAGGCTTCCTATAGATGCAGAGTTGTTTTTGCACATTGACACATCGGGCCCGGCAACGGCAGGTATTATAGCGGGGGCAATGGTTATAGAATCTTTTGCCTTGCAGCCACTAACAGTAGTTACAGACAGTATATAAGTTGTTGGCGCAACTCTTGAGGGGTTTATTGCAGTTGGGTTAGCAGTGGCAGGGTTGCTTACTAAAAAGGAAGGAACCCAGTTGTACTCAGCCATACCCGGCGGCGCATTTGCGCCTAGCTGTACCGGGCCATTTGCCGGGCAAAAAATAAAATCAGGCATATCGAATGCCGCGTCGCTAACGGTTACATACACCTGGTCTGTTGCCGGCAATGCACAGCCCCCGGGGAATATTGCGGTTAATGTATAAGTAATATCTGTAGTTGCTGTCACAGTTGCCTGAGCTGCATTGGGGTCAGCAATACCTGTTGTTGGCGACCATTGATAAAAAACTCCCGGC
>CAYRRL010000084.1:0-9256 GCA_964426665.1 uncultured Ferruginibacter sp.
TGGCAATTATACTTATGTGCCTTACGAGAACCAGCAATATGGGCCAGAATTTGATGGCAGCATGCAGCCGCTGGGCATTGAGCTTGAAGACGGCACAATACAAATGGCACCATATAGCAATGCCCGTTACAAAGACAAGGAGAAATTTTGGAACACTGGCCTCACTTTGCAAAATTCTGTTTCAATATCCGGAGAGGATTTTTATGTGGGTGTGCAGGATGCAAAGATAAAAGGGCTTGTGCCCGATGATGTAAACAGGCGTACAAGTTTCCGGTTTAATGGCGGAAAAAAGTATGGTAAGTTTTCTGCCAACTTCGGCATCAACTATGTGTTGAGCAACTATGATGTAGTGGATGAAAACCGTTTTCAATATACTTTTCCCGGCTCCTACAATGGAGGCTTGTTTCATTTGGTTATGCAAACAGCCAGCAATGTGCCGCTGCTTGATTATAAAGACTGGCGCAACAATAAATGGGCGCAATATTCAAACTACTACAATGAGTTTGCTGTAAACCCTTATTGGCTTATTGGCAATATTCGCCAAAAAGGCAGGCAGGACGATATTACAGGCAACCTGGACTTGAATTATCAAATAGTGCCATGGCTAAAAGCCTCTGCAAGGATAAGCACTAATTTATTGTTTGCAAACCTTAAGAGCACCAATGCGCCTGTAGTTGTTACCGATTGGGCAGTGGCCAACAGGAACCCAACTCAATATTCAAACAGGCAGGGCATTGTGCTGGATGGCCAAAACTATACGTCGAGAATAAATTTTGAATATTTCCTGAGTGGCGACAGGCAGGTGAATAAGGATTTTGCTGTAAAGTATGTGGCTGGCGGCAGCCTTCGCCACAACAGGGCAAAAGACGTAACCGTGGGAGGCAACAACTTAGTGGTGCCTTACCTGTACAATGTAGCGGCAAGAAGCGGCGATGCTTATGTGCCGACTTATTTTGGTTTTAATGGCGTTGAAAATACTGTTAACAATTTTGATGTGCGGAGCAGGCTTATTTCAGCCTATGGCACATTTGGCGTTAGCTACCGTGGGTGGGCAAACGTAGAATTTACAGGCCGCAACGATTGGGACAGCCGGCTGAAAGCGGGCAACCGTTCTTTCTTTTACCCGGCAGTAAATGCTTCAGTTGTTTTGTCTGACGCTGTTCCATCATTGGGCACAGGCATATTCTCGTATGTAAAATTGAGGGGCGCCATTTCAAAATCCGGCAACGTAAACATAAGGCCTTACCAATTAAAGGCCACTTACTCACAGCCGGTTAATTTCCCTTATGGCAATATCGCTGGTTATGGTTCTGACCCAACTATCCCTTCGGATAACCTGAAACCTGAATTTGTAAACACAAAAGAAGTAGGAGTGGAGCTTGGGTTCCTTAACAATAAAATAAATTTTGAAGCTACTTATTTCCACCAAAACAATACTGACCAGATTATACAAATAACACAGTCGCTTACTACTGGCTACCCTTTCAAATTGGCCAATGCAGCCGATTTCAAAAACTGGGGAGTTGAAATGGACCTTGGGCTTAACAGGCTGATTAATATCGGTAAAGGCAGGGTAGACTTAAAAATGAATGCCACTTACAATAACAATGAAGTAACCCGTACACTGGATAACACACAGGTGCTGATAGGCGGTACGGCAGGGTTTATACAAATAGCAACCGGTTCGCCAACAGTAAGCAATATAGCTGTAGTGGGTTTGCCGGCTTTCGCCTTCCAGCTTACTGATTATGAAAGGGACCCGGCGACCGGTAAAGTTATTGTGGATAAAAACACAGGCTTGCCAAGGCAGGCAGGCGGCACTGTTATCCGTGGCAGGTCGTTGCCTTTATGGGTATTGGGCATTACCCCATCTTATACTGTAGGCAATTTTTCTTTCAGCATGACATGGGACTACAAGGGCGGCCATGATTTTTATGCTGGCCTTGGCTCTGATGCTGATATTGCCGGCGTATCTGCAAGAAGTGCTGAATATGGCAGGAAACGCTTTGTGTTCCCTAATTCTGTTTACCTGGAAAATGGAAAATATATAGACAATACCAATATACAGGTACAGGATGGTAATTATAATTTCTGGGCACAGGCAATTAATACAGGCATTGCCACCAATTATTTTTCCAGTGCCGCAGCATGGAGGCTCAGGGAAGTGAATATTTCTTATAACCTGCCGCAAAAATGGCTGGGCAATGGAAAAGTAATTAAAAAGGTAACGCTGAGCGCTGTAGGCAAAAACCTGCTGCTGCTGGTGCCAAAATCAAACCAATGGAGCGACCCGGAGTTTAACTATACCAATGCAAACAACACCGTTGGCGTAAGCAGCTCTTTCCAAACGCCGGCGTCCCGTTTGTTTGGCGGTTCTGTTACAGTTCAATTTTAACCATTGCTAAACTAATTTGATATGAAAAAGACAAACAGAAAAATATTATTTGGGCTATTGGCTGCTGTTATGCTAATAAGCAGTTGTAAAAAAGATTACCTGGATGTAAATGACGACCCTAACCGTGTAACGGATGACAATATTACCCCCGAACTCATTTTTACCCAGGCTGCCGTTACCACGGGTATAAGAATAGTAGGCGGCCAGGCGGGAGGCGAAGGCGGCAAAACTGATGTGCAATTTGCCATGAACTGGGTAGGCTATATGAGCGGCACAGGCGATTTTGCCCTGGATGGGGAAGAATCGTCTTATAATATTGGCTTTGCCTTTGCCGATAACTCATGGCAAAGGGACTATGCATTGCTGTTTAGCCTGTACCAGGTAAAAACAAAAGCATTGGCTAAAAACAACCAGTTGCTTGCCGGGGCAGCCATGATATTATCAGCAAAGGTTTTTCAGGAAATGGCGGATGCCTTTGGCGACATCCCTTATTCCCAGGCTTTTCAGCCTGACAAATACGGCAAACCGGCTTACGATAAGCAGGAGGATATTTACGCCGCATTGCAAGCCAGCCTTGACCAGGCAATTGGCTACATGAAAAATAACAATGCCACCATTGCTTTTCAAAATGCAGATATTGTGAACCACGGCGACACCGATAAATGGATAAAGTTTGCCAACACATTAAAACTGCGTTTGCTGATAAGGCAAAGTGAAATAGCCGGCTTTAACCCTGCCGCAGAGATTGTCAAAATACAGGCAGAAGGCGGCGTGCTCGGTGCTGGCGAAAGCGTATCTGTTAACCCCGGTTATTCCAATTCACAAAATAAGCAATCGCCATTTTACGGAAACTATGGTTTTGGGCCAACCGGTAACGTAACTGCCGCAGGTATTGCAGCCAATGAATATGTGCTCAATATTTTGCTGTCGACACAGGACCCAAGGGTTGAAAGATTTTTTACAGATGTGGGCGGCAACTATGTGGGCTGTGTATATGGTTTGTCTGCCGGCAACCCCTTTGGGCCACAATCATCATATTTTGGGCCGGGGCTCAACGGTAGCGCCGAGCAAAGCCAATGGCTGATGCCTTCATTTGAAAGCTTGTTTTTTAAAGCCGAAGCCATTGCCAGGGGCTGGATGCCCGGCGATGCCAAAACAGCTATGGAAGATGCCATAAAAGAATCTTTTGAATGGCTTGGGGTAACAGGTGCTCCACAGGCTGCAGCTGATTATATCACTGCCAATGATGCCATTGCCAATTACGATAATGCCGGGCCGACTGCAAAAGACAAGGCTAAATTTATAGCTGTACAAAAATATATCGCTATGTGCTGTATAGACCCCCGTGAGGCATGGGCCGATATCCGCAGGCTGGATATGCTGGAAGACCATAGCTATATTTCAGTAAACCCGGCAAGGCTGCAGGATATGCTGCCTGTAAGGCTGCTGTACCCACAAAGGGAGTACACCACTAATGGGGAAAATGTACAGAAGCAGGGCACTATCAACCAGTTTACGTCAAAGCTGTTCTGGCAACAATAATTGCATCACCATTCTAAACTAATTTTTATGAGCATACAAAAAAATAAAATAGCTGCTGCTGCAATGCTGCTGGCGTTTTTCTTCAGCAGTTGCTTAAAGGAAAAATATGACGGCGGCAGGGTGCAGCCCACGCACAGCACGGGAGCTGTTCCTAAAGTGGTGGAACTAACGCTTACAGCTACCAGCAACGATAATTTTTATTTGCTGGCGGTTGACAATTCTGATAATGACACAACAATAAACTTTGTGCCGGTAACACTGGCCACCAGCGAAAAAGCCGCCACAGATATCCATGTGTCTGTAGTGCTTGACGGTACACTGATAGATGAGTACAATACAGCGCATGGCACTGCATACGAGGCGCCGCCAACGGGAAAATACACTATCCTAAATGCTGAAGTGGCAATACCTGCCGGTTCAAATACAGGCTTTTTAAAAGTGAAATTCAAGCCTTCAGATTTTATTGGGCACGATTATGCATTTGGTTTGAAAATAGCCAGCATAAAAGAGCCAGGCTATACCATCAGCGGCAATTTAAGCAGCGGCGTGGCTGCCATTACTATCAAAAACAAATATGACGGCATCTACAACGCTGTTGGCAATTTTGTGCACCCCAACCCTGACTTTACAGGCAGTTACGACACTGAATGGTCATGCGCCACTTCAGGGGAAACATCTGTTGCCTTCCAGTTGAATGTTACCGTTCTTTTTGGGGTAATCATCACCTTTACTGTTGATGAAGCCACTAACCTTGTAACGCTTGGCCGGGTTGGCGGGACGCTTGACCCTTACGACCCAGCGTTGAATTACTACGACCCTGCCACCCGTACGTTCCATTACAACTTTGGCTACAGCGGAGGCACCCGTACCTGTGTGGGCACGGCTACCTATACGGGGCCCAGGTAAAATAAAAGCAGCTTTATTGTTTTCAATAAAGCTGCTTCAACATATTTCCGGTATGCTTTAATTACTGTTACATCCGGGATTTTTTAGAACAGTATGCAATTTTTCTCAAAAACCGCAGGCTTTTTTCTATTAGCCTGCCTTTTTTATTTAAAGAAGGCAATGGCAAGCTTGGAAACGCTGCAAAGCTTTATTTATTCGCCAACTGCCCGCAAGCCGCATCAATATCCTTGCCCCTGCTTCTCCTCACCCTCACATTCACATGGTGGGCTGCTAAATAATCAGTAAACTTTTTTGTTGCTTCTTCATCGGGCTTGGTAAACTCTGCTCCGGCAATCGGGTTGTATTCAATCACATTCACCAGGTGTGTTGGTATTTGCCGGTAAATTTTTACTAAATGTGCTGCATCTTCAACCGAATCGTTCAAATCTTTAAACAGGATATATTCTAACGTGATGTCGTTTTTTGTTTTTTCATAAAAATAATTGAGCGCCGCAATTAGTTCTTCAATGCTGTTGCTTTCGTTGATAGGCATGATAGAATCCCTTTTTTTATCATCGGCGGCATGCAATGACAGTGCAAGGTTAAAGCGCACTTTGTCATCGCCTAATTGCTTTATCATTTTTGCCACGCCTGCTGTTGACACAGTTATTCTTTTTGGGCTCATGGCAAGGCCTTCGTTGCTGGTGAGTTTGTCAATTGCTTTTAATACATTTTTATAATTGAGCAATGGCTCGCCCATGCCCATAAATACCACGTTGCTTAATTTTTTGTTGTATGTTTTTTCGCTTTGCTCATTTATCAGCGCCACCTGGTTGTATATCTCGTCAAAGTCAAGGTTGCGCTTGCGTTCCATTTTTCCCGTGGCGCAAAATTTGCAGGTAAGGCTGCAGCCTATTTGCGATGATACACAGGCAGTGTTCCTTTTCTCCGTTGGTATCAGCACGCCTTCAATTTTATGCCCGTCGTGTGTGCTGAACCTTGATTTGATAGTGCCATCGCTGCTGTATTGCGTGGCATCCACTTTTAAAGAGGGGAAGGAAAACTGCTCCGCCATTTTTTGCCGCAGTTCTTTCGATACATCCGTCATGTCCTCAAACCCCTGGGCATTTTTTTTCCATATCCACTCATGAACCTGTTTGGTACGGAATTTCTTTTCGCCAATGGAAGCAAAATATGCTGCCAGGCCTTCCAGGCTTAAATGCCGTATGTTTTGCTTTGTTTCAATCATGGGGCAAAGATACTGCAACCGGCAGAAAGGCTTATTTTGCAGGGCAATAAAGCGCAGGGCTGCTTTATTTATAAAACAAACGATATCCTTTTATTTCCCTGGAGCAAGTTTAAAACCATACTATGAACGAAAACCGCCAACTGCAATTCAGCCTGGATATGCCAGCAAAAAGTATGTATGCTTTTCTTAAATGGGTTGTTGCCATCAATATTTTTTTCCTGATAGGCACCTGGCTGCAAGCTGAAAAAGTTATTTTCCCTAATAGCGAAACAGCGCAATGGTTGCTTGTGGAGCTTACGCTTGCCAAAGAAAATGTTGCGGCAGCATGGTATTCATCCATGCTTCTTTTTACTGTTGGGCTTGCGGCAGCTATTTGTTTTTGGGCCGATGTGCAATATGGCGCCAATACAAAGTGGCGCATATTGAACTATGGCTGGATAGCGATGGCGCTTCTTTTTGCCATGCTGTCTTTTGACGAGATGGGCTCTTTCCATGAAATGATAGGGAAAACTTCTTTGTTTATGAAAGCAGGGAAAGGCATTGGCGGCGGCAGGTATTTTCTTTACGCCATCATTCTTGCGGTTGCTATTTTTATGGTGGCATTTTTTCTTTTAAAGTTTAAGAACAATAAGCTGCCGCTGGTATTAACCATTATTGGCGTATTGTTTTTTGTGAGCAACCCTGTGCAGGAAAGGTTTGAGATAAACAGTTGGAAACACTCGCCAGACCCAAACAACTGGCACAGGCCTGTATTTTATTTATTGCTGGAAGAAGGGACAGAAGTATTTGCTTCGTTTTGTTTTTTGTTTTCTTTTATAGCTTATGCAATAAACGCAGTGCCTGCCAAAAACGGCGCTGTGCAATTAAAAGCAGCGGCCGGCAATAAAATAATTGTATGGGTGGCCCTGCTTGCCTGTATGCTTGGCTTAATGATGTGGGTAATCCGTATGAATGCCTGGAACATTCCGGGCGATGATAGCGGCGTGCCACAGGATTGGCCGCCATCTGTAACTGCATTTGCCTGTTTTGTTGCTGCTGTTTATTTGTATTTTAAAAAAGAGCTTGCCGGCAATAGGTTTGTTTATTTATTTGTTGCGTTAGTTGCTCTTTTTGCATCAGCATATTTTGCTTCTTTTATGTATGGCTACCACGAAGGCCCGTTTAGGAAGATGCGCCACATTATGTTGGCCTTCACCGCTGTTGCTGCATTGTTTGCGGTGCTAAAGCTTAAAGGCATTGCGGCAAAGGTTTTGTTTGCAGCATGGGCGGGCCTGATGCTGTTTTCTTTTTTTTCAGAAGATTTTCCGGCAACTATGCACGGGTACGCTGCTTTTGCCTGCCTGTTGCTTGGCTTGTTCCTGCATCATGCTGCCATGGGCAATGCAGCAAACCGCCAGCAATAAATAGCCTGTTGTATTTATGCAGGCCTAAATCGTATAAATTCCTTCTTTTTCATTTTCTTTGTTGGCAAACCTTGCCATTATCCATACTAAAGCCCAACAAACCGTTGCCCTGTTTGTAATAACCACAAACCTATTTTATGCAAACAGCTTATGTAATTGATGCCCTCAGGACGCCCATTGGCAAATATGGCGGTGCTTTAAGCAGCATGCGGCCCGACAGCCTTTTGGCAATGGCCATCAAAACACTTGTTGGGCGCAACAGCAGCATTGACCCAAACGAAATAGAAGACGTGATAGCAGGCGCTGCCAACCAAAGCGGCGAAGACAACCGCAATGTGGCCCGTATGGCTGCCCTGCTTGCCGGGCTGCCCATTACCGTTAGCGGCAATACGGTAAACCGCTTATGCGCCTCTGGGCTGCAAAGCATAATGGATGCTGCAAGGGCCATACAATGCGGCGACGGCGATTTGTTTATTGCCTGCGGCGTGGAAAGCATGACGAGGGCGCCCTTTGTTATGCCAAAGGCAAATGCAGCTTTTTCAAGGGAGGCGCAAATATTTGATACCACCATGGGCTGGCGTTTCATCAATAAAGATTTGTCTGCAATGTACCATCCATACAGCATGGGCGAAACTGCGGAAAACGTGGCAAAGCAATGGAACATCAGCCGCCATGCACAGGACGAATTTGCACTGGAAAGCCAGGACAAATATGCAAGGGCAAACGCTGAAAATAAATTTGCTGATGAGATAATGCCCGTGCAGGTACAGGTAGGCAAAGATGTTTTTGATTTTGATAAAGACGAGCACCCACGCACAACATCAATGGAAAAACTGGCGCAATTGAAGCCCGCTTTTATAAAAGACGGCACGGTAACCGCAGGCAACAGCAGCGGTATTAATGATGGCGCTGCAGCTATGTTATTGGCCAGCGAAACAGCCGTAAAAAAATACGGGCTTGTGCCAATGGCAAAAATAAAAAGCATGGCTGTTGCCGGTGTTGACCCCGCCATTATGGGCATTGGCCCTGTGCCTGCCACCGCCAAAGCATTAAAAAGGGCAGGGCTTACTGTCAGCGATTTGGATTTGATAGAGCTTAATGAGGCTTTTGCATCGCAATCCATTGCCTGCATACATGATATTGGGCTTGATTTGGAAAAAGTAAATGTAAACGGCGGCGCTATTGCTATTGGCCATCCATTAGGTTGCAGTGGCGTAAGGATTTCTACTACTTTGCTGCATGAATTGAAAAAGCGAAAAGGCAAGTATGCATTGGCAACAATGTGTGTGGGAGTGGGGCAGGGGGCTGCTATTGTGTATGAAGGGTTATAAATATTTCTTACTTTGCATATCTTCTTGACAATGGGCTGAAGCATACTTTATGGCTTAAGCCTATTTTGAACAAGCCAATTCTTTTTGCAATGAAAACCTATAAACAAGCTGTTGCATGCAACGCTTCCTTTACTAAAGCAAACATTTTCCGTTTTGGTTTCCTGTATTTATTTTTTGTTGCTGCTTTGCATACTGCCAGCTATTCTCAAGTTGGTATAGGCGTAAGCTCGCCTGACAGCAGTGCTATGCTGCATGTGCAGGATACTGCCCGTGGCCTGCTTATTTCAAGAATGACTGCAACCCAACGGAATTTAATCCATAACCCAGCTGAAGGTTTAATGGTGTATCAAACAGACAGTACAGTTGGTTTTTGGTATTTTTCAAAAGGAGTTTGGGAGCGAATGCTTAGTGAAAAACAAAATGTGAACTTTGGCAGGCAAACCATTGTATT
>CAYRRL010000085.1:0-9226 GCA_964426665.1 uncultured Ferruginibacter sp.
TGCAACGCTCCTTTCAAATTGCTTAACACTGTAGTCAAATAAACAGTGTCCTTATTTTGCTGCAATTGGTAGCCTGCTTTTTCAATCATCAAAACAGCAGCAGGCTTATACAGTTCCATCCTTACAGAATCCAAAGCCGATGTGCCGCTTTTAATTTTTTCATTTACAATTGCCAATCCCTTTTTACCGTATTCAATAGCCTGTGCATATTGCCCTGCTATATAGTTTACTTCGGAAAGATTAAGCAACTGGTAAAATACAGGCAACGTATTTTTCCCCTGTACTTTTGATACATAGTCATAACCCTTCGTTGATTTAGCAAGTGCTTTTTTTTGATTGCCATTCTTTGCATAAAACAAGGCGGCATTCCTTAAAAACTCAAGATACAGGTTGCTGTATTCTCCCTGGTATGAAGCTTCATATAATGAGTCAGCTTTCTCATAACTGGCAGCTGCTTCTGTAATATTCCTTTTGTTTTCATTAGCAATAGCCAATGCATAGCGGGCATCTGCCTCCCAAAAAATATAATCGCCCTCCGCTGCTTTTAATTTGGCTAACCCTTTTTCCAAGTATTCAAATGCTTCATCATAATTATGCATAGAATTAGCCAGCTGCCCAAGCAGTATCTCCGAAATAAAAATACCGGGGTGCCCCGGTTTAAACTGCTGCTGTTTTTGCTGGTAAGAATACAACAACAAGTCTTTCGCCTTTTTATAGTCACCAATTTCTTTGTAAAAACCAGCAAGGTTATCTGTTGCTTCAAATAAAAATGATTTTGCATCTTCCCTTTTTTGAGCCGGGTCGTTGCCTGCTATGTATAACTGAATATTGCTGATGGCATCCTGCTGCGCCTTTATCGCTTCTGTTGTTTTGCCGTCAGCATCAAACAAAGCACTCATATTATTCTGCACCATTGCAGGCCTGTAGTATTTATTCCTGTCGGTGGGTTTTGTTTTTGCCAATGCATCAAGGGCCTTCTTATAGAAAAAATTGGCGCTGTCATTTTTTGAAGCATACCACATCAGGCCAGCCATTGAATTATATGATATATATAATTCTTCGCTGTCGGTGTTTTTTTCCCTTTCCCGTAAAGCAAGTGCCTTCCGGTGGTGCTGTTTGGATAGAGCTGCATTGCCCATGCGTTGGGCATACACGCCTAAATTATTTTCGACCTTGGCAATCTCTAATGGGGCTGTTGCATATTGCAATGCTTGCGTACAGGCATCATAAGCTTTTTTGTCTTCACCAGCCACACCAAAAAACTCTCCCACTTCCAGGTGTGCTTTGCGCATGGTAGTGTTAGCAGGTTTTATTGCAGCGATTTGATTTACTACCACATTCATTGAAGCAGCTGCTTTTTCAGTCCCGCCATTTTCCATTCCTATTTTACCGGCAAGCGAAATATAATAGATAAGCGTATCAGTGTTGTTTTCTTTTAAAAAAAAATTAACCTGCTGTTGCAACAAAGCTTCTGCTTGCTTAAAATTTTTTGCTTCTATAGCTGCTTCTATTTCAGCAGCGCCTTTCAGTTTGTTCTGGGCAAAAAGCGGGATTAACAACAGCAGTATACACAGCCCGGCAAGGCAGTACTTAGTAAAACGCATGGCAGTTATTTATTTTAGTTTACTGATCAGTTCACTGCTTTCGGGCCGCCCTGATTTTTCAAGATAGGGAATAGCCTCGCCTGGCTTGCCCTGCTTTAATAATGCAAGGCCCATGTACCAGCAGGCATCTTTATAAAAAGCCCTGGCTGTATCATTTATTACAGGCTCCAGCAACACAACAGCTTCTGCATCATTCCCAACAGCCTGTTGTGCAGCGCCTAAAAAATAATTGAGTGTGTCATTTTGCGGCATACCTGTTTTAAGCTTGCCCCACTCTTCTATTGCTTTTTTATAATTCCCGGTTTTATAATCAAGCATGGCTTTATTAAAAAGATAATTCCCATTTACACTCATTGCGCTCATTAAGCCCGGGTCAGGTTTGTAATATGCTGCATACAGTTTTTCGTACTTATTTTCTTTTGAAATAAATAACCAAACCGATACTGCCGCAAGCAAAGCAATGGATGCTGCCGCCAGCCGTTTTCGGTTCAAAGTAATTACGCTGCCCCGGCTTTTTTGCAGCTGGTTTTTTTTTATATGGATATGGTAGCTGTCCAACTGTTGCTTTAAAGCGGCTGTTTCAATACCAGCCATTAATAACTTTACTTCGTTCACCTTGGCTGCCCACGAACTGTCTGCTGCCAATTTATTTTCAAAAGCAAGTTTTTGCCCTGCATCGCTTTCACCCAACAGGTACCTTTCAATACTTGCAATCTCTTCTGTTGATATGTTATAGTTTTTATCCAAAGTATATTATTGTTTTCCCACCACCAAATTGCGGAGGCGCTGCAGGCAGCGGTATTTATTGTTTTTGGCGGTTGCTTCTGTCCATGAAAAAGTTGATGCAATTTTCGACATACTCTGTTTCATAAAATAAAAAAGCGTTAAAACCTGTTTGCACGGCTCACCCAGGTTTTTAAAATGCTGCTGTACTTTTTCAATATACTTTTCTTCTTCGTTGTTGTATGCAGCCTCAATAAAAGAACCGTCTTCTACCGGGACTGTGCTTATTTTTTTTGCAGCTTTCAGATAGTCATACCATTTAAATTTTGCAATCTGAAAAAGGTATGCCTCTATTGATGAACTGTTTTGTGCCACAAACTTCCCTGCTTTTATATTTTGCCATGCCGCAACAAATGCTTCCTGGTAAATATCTTTTGCTTCCTCTGCTGTGCCACTATTAGCCAATACAAATGCTTCTGTTTTGTAAAAATTAGCAGTGTACAAAGCTTCCAGTGCTTTATCATCATTAGCCAATACCCCGGCTGGCTTCCCTTTATCGTGGCTCCCTGTGTTTTGCTCCATTGCAATTTTATCTGTACACTAAAATACAGGTAAAGCTGCATACTTTAAAAACCGCGGCTATTTTACTGCCAATATATCGGCAGCTTTAAAAAAGGCCATCATTGCCATAAAAGTTTTTAGAAATATTTATAATGTTGATGGCCTTTTGCACATTGGGCAGATATGCTTCTGGTAACTGTATGCCTTTCTTTAGGGCAAAGCAAGTTGCCATTTTCAAAAAAAACAACCGGTATCCATGTAAAACTGCTTCATTTCTTCAGGATTAAAAGATAAATACATGAGAAAAATTTTGTCATCTTCTCTTATTATGCTGGCTGCCTTCATTTGCCGGGCACAAACACCTGCTCTTTTAAAAGACGTTTACAATTATGTGAATACAGGTTCTATAACAGGAGGCGCAAATTATACTGCCGTTGGCAGCACCGTTTATTTTACAGCCCAGGATGGTGTTACAGGCTTTGAACTATGGAAAACAGATGGAACAACAGCAGGAACAGTTATAGTAAAAGACATTTACCCGGGTGGGTCTTCTTTGCCTGCCAAGCTAACAAATGTAAACGGCACTTTGTTTTTTGCTGCCACTGATGGTGCGAACGGCACGGAGCTTTGGAAAAGCGATGGCACAACTGCCGGCACTGTGATGGTTAAAGATATAAATGGCTTAACTACAGGTTCTAATCCTGATTACCTTACTGTTGTTGGCAACACATTATATTTTACTGCCTCAACAAATGCTGCCGGCATTGAATTGTGGAAAACTGATGGCACAACTGCCGGCACTGTTTTGGTAAAAGACATTTTCCCGGGTACTACTGGTTCTATCCCAAGGCAGCTTACTAACGTTAATGGCACTTTGTTTTTTTCAGCCGCCACTACTGTTGCTGCAAACCTCGAACTCTGGAAGAGCGACGGCACGGATGCAGGTACAGTTTTAGTAAAAGATATAAACCCGGGCAATACTTCTTCCGGCCCCAGTAATTTTACAAACGTTAATGGCACATTATTCTTTACAGCCACTAATGGCGTGGCTGTAAATGGCACTGAGCTATGGAAGAGCAATGGCACAGATGCAGGAACAGTAATGGTAAAAGATATTAACCCGGGCACTACTGCGTCCTCGCCATTTAACCTAACGGCCATTGGCAGCACAGTATATTTTGGCGCAACCAATACTACAAATGGTTTTGAATTATGGAAGAGCGATGGCACAGATGCAGGCACGGTGATGGTAAAAGATATTAACCCAGGCACTGGCCTTGGCGTAACTTCATCAAACAATTTTGTAAATATTGGCGGGACACTTTATTTCCCCGCCTCGAATGGAACAACCGGTTTTGAATTGTGGAGAAGCAACGGCACCGATGCTGGCACTGTAATGGTAAAAGATATTATTACAGGCGCAACCGGAAGCTCACCAGCAAACCTAGTAAATGTAAATGGCACTTTATTTTTCAGGACGGTAGCGTCGCCTGTTGGGTTATGGAAAAGCAATGGCACCGATGCAGGCACTGTTGAATTAAATGCAACAACTATTTCCGGCGGCAACCTTGCTGATTTATATGCAGCAGGCAGTACTTTATATTTTACTTACTATGGCTATAAGGCAGGCATACCTTCAACTGCCACCGGGCCTGAACCATGGAAGAGCGATGGCACAAGTGCAGGCACTATATTGGTGAAAGACATTTGCACATCTAACAGTGGCTCCGGCGCAGGCAATACCTGCACAGTGGGCAATACTGTTTTTTTTACAGCAGATGACGGATTAAATGGAATGGAACTATGGAAAACAGATGGCACAACGGCAGGCACATCCATCGTAAAAGATATTGCAACGGGAACCACCAACAGTAACCCCGAACAACTTACTAACGTAAATGGAACTTTATTTTTTGTTGCATTCTCCACCGGCTTTGGCAGGGAGCTATGGAAAAGCGATGGCACAAGTGCAGGTACAGTGATGGTGAAAGATATTGTGATTGGAAGCGGCGAGCCTACTATACTTAACTTGGCCAATATGAACGGCACCATGTATTTTTCTGCAACCAGTACTGGCTTTGGCAGGGAAATATGGAAAAGTAATGGCACAGATGCCGGCACTGTAATGGTAAAGGATATAATGACTGGCACTACTAATTCCAATCCGGCAAAATTTACTTATGTAAACGGCACCGTATTTTTTACAGCACAAAATGGCACTACCGGCAGCCTCACCGATGAGGAGCTATGGAAGACGGACGGTACTGATGCAGGCACCGTGTTGGTAAAAGACATAAGGCCAGGTTCGGCCGGCTCAGCTCCAAACGACCTCGTTAATTTTAATAACACCCTCTTCTTTTCAGCTACCGATGGCGTAAATGGAGTGGAACTATGGAAGAGCAATGGCACGGAATCAGGCACAGTTGTTTTTATAGAACCAGTAACTGGTTCCAATAGTTCGTCACCCGTAGGCATGAAAGTATTTGGCAACACGATGTACCTTTCCCTGAGCAATGTTTTTGGGAATGCAGAATTATGGAAAAGCGATGGGACAGTGGCAGGTACTATAATGGTGAAAGACATAAGTGCTTCGCAAGGTTCAAACCCAAGGTATTTTACCGCCGTGGGCAATACCGTTTTCTTTATGGCTTATGAAGATGCAACTGGCCGGGAACTCTGGAAAACTGATGGTACTGCTACCGGGACTGTCTTAGTAAAAGACATTTATCCCGGTGCCACTATTACAACCGGGCCAGAGTTCCTTACAGAGGTAAATGGTTTTTTATTTTTCAGGGCCAGCGAGCCAGTGAATGGGCTGGAGCTTTGGAAAAGCGATGGGACAGAAGCCGGTACTGTTGGCTTTGATATTAACCCCGGCGCAAGCAATTCATTTCCATCAGCTTTAGTCAAACTGAATAATTCACTCATTTTCTCCGCAACTGAAAGCAGGTATGACACAGAAATATGGAGCATTGGCACCACACCGTTAGTCACCAATTTTAACTGGACCGGCAATGTAAGCACTGCCTGGGAAACGCCGGGCAACTGGGGCGGCAATGCAGTGCCTACATCTACAAGCGCTGTTATAATACCAGCGGGCAGGCCACGATACCCAATAGTAAACTCAAATACAACTGTGAAAAGCATCAGCTGTGCACCAGGCACTTCAGTAACGGTAAGCGCCGGTGTTATATTAAATGTATTGCGATAAACAAATTCTAAATTAATTGATTATGGACACACAGGTTTATATTCCGACAGACCGTGGCTTACGGGTGGTGCCGGCCAGCAACATTGTAAGGATTGAGGCATGCAGCAACTACAGCAAATTGTTTTTTAAAAATGATAAACCCCTTACTGTATCTAAAGTATTGCATTGGTTTGAAGACAAACTGGAAGAGCAATTTTTTTACAGAATACACAGGACGCACATTGTAAACAGGCAGTTTATTGCCACCATATCAATTGATAACAACACACTCACATTGGCAAATGGAGAGCAATTGAAAATAAGCAGGCGCCGAAAAGAGAATATACTAAAAAGGCTTGCATGAATTCATGAACATTTTTTTCGACTAAGCATGAGCAAAAAGAAAGGGCTGCGTTTTTATGCAGCCCTTGTTGCAATTATTTATTTAATGGGATGCTCCTGCGGCTTTGCTTTCCCATCATCGCCTGTCCATTCCTCAATTTTATCTTCTGCTTTTTCTTTTAGTTCTATTGCCTTTTCTTTAGTGGCGTCCCAGGCAGCTTCTGCCTTGTCTTCCACTTTGTCAAATACTTCTTCTGCTTTGTCTTCAAATTTTTCCCACGCATCTTCTGCCTTGTCTTTTAAATCCTCCAGCTTGTCTTTCATTTTGTCAAGAAAGCCTTGCTCTTTTTTTTCTTCAGCCATAGTTGTAATTTTTAAAGTGAATAATATTGTTATAAATTTTCTGTGGCTTAGTAAGATGGAATAAAGTTACAAATGGTTGCAGATATTTTTTACAATTGCCGGGCCTTCGTAAACAAACCCTGTCCACACCTGCACCAAGCTGGCGCCGGCATCCAGTTTTTCCCTCGCATCTGCCACAGTAAAAATGCCGCCGCTGGCGATAACGGGGATTTGCCCCTTTGTCTTTTGAGCGATATACTGTACAATTTCTGTACTTCTTGCTTTGGCTGGCAAACCGCTTACGCCACCTGCGCCAATTTTCTCAACTAAACTCTTATCAGTTGTTAGTTTTGTTCTGTCAATAGTTGTATTGGAAACAACGAGGCCATCTAATTTTATTTCGAGTGACAAATCAATTACATCATCAATTTGTCCCTGTGTTAAGTCGGGGGCAATTTTAAGTAAAAGAGGCTTGGGGTTTTTTACTTTTAAATTTTGGCTTTGCAGATTGGCCAAAATTTTTCTCAATGATTCTTTCTCCTGCAACTCTCTTAAACCCGGTGTATTGGGACTGCTAACATTCACAACAAAATAATCAACATAAGGGTGAAGTGCATTAAAACAAATTTCATAATCCTTCCATGCACCTTCGTTTGGTGTTACTTTATTTTTCCCAATATTCCCTCCAATAATCAATGTTGAATGCTGCGTTTTGAATTGCTTAAGCCTTTCAACAATTACACCTGCCCCATCATTATTAAAACCCATTCTATTGATAAGCGCTTTGTCTTTTGGCAAGCGGAATAATCTTGGTTTATCGTTGCCGGCTTGTGGCTTTGGTGTTACCGTGCCGATTTCCACAAAACCAAAACCCAATGCTTCGAGTTCGTTTAAGTAACGGGCATTTTTATCAAAGCCTGCGCCAAGGCCAACCCTATTGGTGAATTGAATATTAAATATTGAGTATCGAGTATCCCCCTTTGGTTGAAACAAGTTTTTTATAATGGCTTTTCCAAAAGGCAGTTTGCAAATGAATTTCAAACTGTTCATGGAGAAATAATGAACCCATTCCGGATCAAAAAGAAAAAGGAAGGAGCGGAGGATTTTGTACATGTTGGGCAAAGATAAATGAGTTTGGTTTTTTGAAAGGAACTGCTACCTTTGACATAAAGTTGCATAAACAACCTTTTTGTCCCTTGATTGTTAAATATTGATATACTGTAAAAGAGCCGATAGCTATCGGCTGCAACGCCTAAGAAGCTGATGCTTGCAGCGCTGCACGGTACAAAAAACAAATCATTATGCAGGAAGCATACATTGTTGCCGGATACAGAACGGCAGTAGGAAAAAGCAAAAAAGGCGGTTTCAGGTTTACCAGGCCTGACGACCTTGCGATTGATGTGATAAAGGGCTTGCTGGCAAGCGTGCCGCAACTGGATGCCAAAAGAGTGGATGATGTGATTGTGGGCAATGCTGTGCCTGAAGCGGAACAGGGCCTGCAGGTGGGGAGGATTATTGCTGCAAGGTCTGTTGGTTTCCATGCGCCGGGCATTACTATTAATCGCTATTGCGCCAGCGGGCTTGAAAGCATTGCGATGGCCACAGCAAAAATCCGTACTGGCATGGCTGAATGTATTATTGCAGGTGGAACAGAGAGCATGAGTTTAGTCCCTACAGCGGGGTGGAAAACTTCGCCTGCGTATTCTATTGCGAAAGACGAACCTGATTATTATTTAAGCATGGGCCTTACGGCAGAAGCTGTGGCAAAAGAATACAATGTGAGCCGTGAAGACCAGGATGCTTTTAGTTTGCAAAGCCATGTAAAGGCAGCAACAGCTATTAAAGAAGGTTATTTTAAAAGCGGCATTCTGCCTATCAATGTAGAGCAGGTTTACCTTGATGAAAAAGGAAAGAAGCAAAAGAAAAATTATGTAGTGGATACAGATGAAGGCGTAAGGATAGATACAACTCTTGAAGGGCTTGCAAAATTAAAGCCTGCATTTGCTGCTGGTGGCTGCGTTACTGCAGGCAACAGTTCGCAAACAAGCGATGGCTCAGCCTTTGTGTTGGTGATGAGCGAAAGGATGGTAAATGAATTGGGCTTGAAACCAATTGGGCGTTTGGTGAATTGCGCCAGCGCCGGCGTGCACCCACGCATTATGGGGATTGGGCCTGTGGAAGCTGTGCCAAAAGTGTTGAAACAAGCTAACATGAATATTGGTGATATTGATTTGATAGAATTGAATGAAGCTTTTGCTTCGCAGGCATTGGCTGTTATCCGCCAACT
Organism: uncultured Ferruginibacter sp.; assembly: GCA_964426665.1. GTDB lineage: Bacteria > Bacteroidota > Bacteroidia > Chitinophagales > Chitinophagaceae > Ferruginibacter. Next base: position 9,050 of record CAYRRL010000085.1, read on the forward strand.
GAATTTGAACCCAAATATTGTAAATATTAATGGTGGTGCCATTGCATTGGGGCATCCCTTAGGTTGCACAGGGGCTAAATTGACTGTGCAAATTTTGAATGATATGAAACGGTTGAAAAAGAAATATGGTATTGTTACAGCTTGCGTTGGCGGCGGGCAAGGCATTGCAGGGATTAT
>CAYRRL010000086.1:0-9222 GCA_964426665.1 uncultured Ferruginibacter sp.
GGCAATGCCACACGGTTGTTCATTTTAAAAACTTCGTTGGCCACTTCCTGGTCGTCTTCTGCATGAAGGGCAATAAAGCGGCCATCCATTAATTCGTTTACCTTTTTTTCAGGCGATGCCAAAATAAAATCTTTGATGCGTATGTCATCCAGCAGTTCGCCTTTGTCGTTGATCACATAAATCACATCAATCGTTTCACTGCTTTTGGCCTGTTGGCGGATGGAGTTCAATACCTCTTCCACCGTGTTGTTTTCATATACATACACATAGTCCGGCGTCATCAGCCTGCCCACGCTGTCTTCGGGATAGCCTAATAATGATAATGTGATTTTCCTTTCTTCAGGGTTCAACGTTTTCAGCAATTCCCTCACCACGTTGCTGGAGAGTTCGCTTAAAAAAGAAGTGCGGTCGTCCGCCGGCAGTTCGTTTAATAGTTCAGCCGTGGTAAAAGCCGGCAATTCTTTGATAATCCTTTTTTGAACCGGCAGCTCTAATATTTTAAATACGCCAACAGCCCGGTGAATGGAAAGGTGGCTGATGATTTGTGTTTCGTATTCTTCGTTTTCATAAATCAACTCAGCCACATCGCTTATATTCTGGTGGTTCAAAAACTCTTTTATCTGAAGCATGTCTTCAGTGGCTATTGCTTCCAGAAAGCGCTGCTGCAATGATATTTCTTCCAGTTCCAAAGACATTGAAATGTAATATTGAATAATTAATATTGTGTTCAAGATAGTTAAAGCGCAATAGGTTAAGGGAACCGCCTAATAACCAATCACTGATAACTAATCACCATTCACGAAAGTATGCAGAAATCTTACCTGTTCATTGCACATACAGAAAAAATGGGCAGGGGCGTTTTTACCAAAAAGGAAATCCCGGCAAACACCATTATTGAATCGGCGCCGGTAATAGTAATGAGCGCCGAAGACAGGAAACTGATTGACCAAACCCTGCTGCATGATTACATATTTGAATGGGGCGAACAAAGCGAGCGCTGCTGCATGGCGCTTGGCATGGTGCCAATTTATAACCACAGCTACCACAGCAACTGTGAATACTACATGGATTTTGACAGCGATATGATTGTAATAAAAACTGTAAGGGAAATAGAAAAAGGCGAAGAGCTTACTATTAATTACAATGGCGATTACAATAGTGAAAAGAAAGTGTGGTTTGAAACATTGTAAATAAAAACGGATTGGCATTCGCCAATCCGTGTAACCCTATATATCCGTGCAATAAAAAATTAAAAATCATACACCCTCTTCCACATATTTACCCTTATGCCTGCCATAAACAAAGTATTGCTGGTATTTACATTGGTAATACTTGTTTTATAAGTGCGTTGCTGAAGGCTCAGGTCTATGTAAAAGTTTTCCCATGGCTCATAGCTTACCTGTAATAGCGCATTCAGGCATTTTGCCTTATCGCCGCTGCCTACTGCAAAGCCGGAGGAGCGCTGCATAAAACTACCCGGGTTTGCCGGGTCGGGTATTAGCGGCTTGCCTTCATCATAATTGCGGAATGGGTTGCCGCCAAAATTAAACCCGGCACTGTCGAGGCCCTGGTAATAATAGATTGCCCTTGCATACACATACCATTTTTTAGCAGGCTGGTATTTTACAATGCCGATAAACTCCTGCAGGTTAGCGCCTAATGGGTGCGCCATAGGCTGGTTGTAATGAGTATAGTTAGACACAGATTCAAAATGCGAATAGGTGAATGGCCTTACCCTGTTTATCTCGCCCTGCAAATCAAGGTTGGGCACTCCAAACGCATCAATGTATTTAGCGCCTAACTGGTAACCGAATTTGTTTACATAATTGTTCTTGTCGTTTTTCAGTTTGCTCAGCACAAATTCATCAAATAAGAACTGCCCGTAAAACTGGAAACTGTTAGCCACATTGGCTTTAAAATCAACGCCCACTTTTGCTTTGTCGCCGCTGCCATTGCCGCTTTCCACAGGGCGCAGGAAAATAATAGGGTTCAGGTATTGAAAATCGAAATGGTCTTTTCTGCCAAAAGTAACAGCCTCAAACAGGCCAACATTAATTGATTTTGAAATATTGAAACTCAAATGGTGTATAGCCTGGTACTTTTTAGCCAGCACATTGCCGCCCGTTACAGTAAACTGCGGCATCAGCTCCATAAAAATATTCTGGTAGTTCAGTTTCCAAATCCTTGTGTTCAATTTTAAGAATAAATAGCTGTTGCCCCAATCGCTCAGGAACAGGCTGCGGTAGCCATTGCCGATGAAGTTCTTGTCGTGGCCAAATTGTATATCGATGTATTTGGTGGCATTGAAAGTAATATAGCCACGGGCATCAAAGTAATCCACGCCATCGCCCTTGAACCCTTTGTAAAAACCCACGCCCGGCACAGCCCTGCTCCTGTTGATATAGCTTTGAAAAAATGCTGGCCCTCTTTCCTGGTTATCGGTAAGCGTAGTGCTGAAGCCAATCTTTTTTGCAATCAGGCCCCTTACGGTTATGCCCCGCCCATTGTAAAATATATTCTTGCTGTTGTTCGATTCTTTGCCATAAGCCACCTGTATCATCGGGTTTACCGCCAGGAAAAAATCTTTTGTGTTTACTTCAAAAAAATTGGGCTTTGTTTTGTAAAAAGTTTTTACCCATGGTTTTTTGCTGGCAAAGCTTTCTTTGCTGCCATCGTACCATTCGCTGTTGTTCATGTAAAAACTTTGCAGGTTGTATTGGTCAATAGCTGTAAGCTTTGATGCATCTTTTTTGCCGGTGGCTTTGGCCCTGTCAAGGCTGTCAATAGCCACGGCTTCGGGCACAAAAGTTTTCCTGCTGAAATAGCGAAGGTTGCTGAAGTTGAGGTTGGGGTTTGTTTTTGCTTTTATTTCAAGGCGCTCCAGCAACTGGTAGGCTTTGTCGCCCTGCTGCAGGTAAGTGGTTTGGCCCAGTGCTGCCACAGGGCAAATAAAAATAACAAGTTTGAGTAAGCTTTTAATAATTTGCATTGCTTTGTTGTTTTGGTCTTTGTTTTTTGGATTTTTACTAAGCTTTTGAATTACTATTTGGCTTTAGTGGCGTCGCAGCCGATAGCTATCGGCTCTTTTGCATTTTTTTATTGTGCAACCACTATTAACCTTTACAGCAACAGTTAAATTTTATCAGCGTTCAAGATATGCAAAAATATCTCTTTAAAAACATACAGGCAGTTAACGAAGGCGAAACCACCGTATGCGATGTGCTAACAGATGGCGAAAGGATTGAAAAAGTTGCATCCTCAATCAGTATCAAGGCAGCAGCAACTGAAATTGATGGGGAAGGCAAATACTTAATGCCCGGCGTTATTGATAACCATGTGCATTTCCGGGAGCCTGGGCTTACCTATAAAGGCACTATCTATTCCGAATCAAAGGCAGCAGTGGCAGGCGGCACTACTTCTTTTATGGATATGCCCAATACCATCCCGCCAACGTTTACGCAGGAATTATTGGAAGAAAAGTTTGCCATCGCTTCTAAAACATCGCTGGCCAATTATTCATTTTATATGGGCACCAGCAACGATAATGCAGATGAAGCGCTTAAAACAAATGATAAAAGGAACGAGGTGTGCGGCATCAAAATTTTTATGGGTTCTTCCACCGGCAATTTACTCCTTGACAACCCTGTAACACTCAATAAGCTTTTTAGCGAAAGCGGGATGCTGATTGCAACACACTGCGAAGATGAACGGGTAATGAATGAAAACTATGCAAGGCTAAAAGCAGCAGGGCGGGAGTTGACAGCAGCCGACCATCCTGTTATTAAAGATGATATTGCCTGTTTTGAATCATCCCTGTTTGCAATACAACTGGCAAAAAAATATGGCAGCAGGCTGCACATACTCCACATCACTACAGAAAAGGAATTGCAGCTTTTTAGTAACATGCTGCCGCTGAAAGAAAAATTAATTACAGCCGAAGCCTGTGTGCACCACCTCCATTTTACCAGCGATGATTATGCAAGGCTCGGCAACAAAATAAAATGCAACCCGGCCATTAAAGCCCCGCACAATAAAACAGCTTTGTGGAAAGCAGTGAAGGAAGGTATTATTGATTCAATTTCTACTGACCATGCGCCGCATTTGCTGGAAGAAAAAAATGTGCCTTACGAAAAAGCACACGGCGGCGTCCCTTTTGTGCAGCATTCATTAAGCATGATGCTGCATTATGCAAAAGAAGGGAATATTACGCTGGAATCTGTTGTAGAAAAAATGAGCCACAATATTGCCACTATTTACCAGGTAAAAGAAAGGGGTTTTATCAGGGAGGGCTACTATGCCGATTTAGTGATGGTGGATATGAACAAGCCTTATACAGTTACAAAAAATAATGTTTTATCAAAATGCGGCTGGAGCCCTTTAGAGAATTTTACATTTCCTGCATCTATAGAAAAAACTTTTGTGAATGGCACGCTTGTTTATAACAATGCGGCATGGGATGAAACGGTAAAAGGCAAAAGGATTTTGTTTAACAGGCACTAAAGTTTACTGAATGGAGATTGACAATACCACACTTTCCGACCTTTCCATATTAAATGCAGAAAGCGAATTTTCTGTTTTCAACAAACTCAATTTTTGCCGCACTGCGGGCGGCAGGCACAGGCTGCTCCAGAATTTTGCCACACCGCTTAAAACCATTGGGCAAATACAGGGCATACAGCAAACCCTGCAATTTATTTTGCAAAACGAACAACACTGGCCACAGCAAATAACCACTGGCTCGGTGCTGATGATTGAAAAATTTTATAGCGCCACCATTGACGATATACCGGAAAGGCCATCTAATGCTGGCGTGTTGAGTTATAAACTTTTCAGCAGCGCAGACTATTCATTCGTAAAATTCTCTACCGAGCATACATTCGATTTTATTAAAGGCATGCAGCAGCTTGTAAAATATTTTTCTGCTGAAACGGCCCCGGCCCCAATAAAAAACAGGGTGCAGCAGGTAGCTGCTGCCATTAATAAAAAGGAATTTGAAATAATTGCCGGCACAAAAAAATCAAAAGATTTAAATAATATAAACCAGTTGATGCTGGCCAATTACTTCCGGTACCGGTTTAAGCATTCCATGCAGGAGTTGATGGAAATATATTTTCAGCTCGACGCATGGTACAGCATGGCGATGGCAGTAAAGAATTTCAAACTTGTTTTCCCTTCTTTCTCCAGTGAACAAAAGCCATTGCTTGATATCCACGGGCTTTACCACCCGTTGCTGCAACAGCCTGTTGGTTACGATGTGCATTTATCCCCTGATAAAAATTTTCTTTTCCTTACAGGCGCAAACATGGCTGGCAAAAGCACTTTTATAAAAGCGGTGGGCACGGCAGTTTTTATGGCGCACATTGGCATGGGCGTTCCTGCGGCAGCAATGCGCCTCAGTGTTTTTGACGGCCTGCTCAGCAACATTAATGTAATGGACAACATCGTAAAAGGCGAAAGCTATTTTTACAACGAAGTGCAGCGCATTAAAGCCACCGTGCAAAAAATATCCGATAAAAGGAACTGGCTGATATTGATTGACGAACTTTTTAAAGGAACCAATGTGGAAGACGCCATGAAATGCTCTTCAACAGTTATTGAAGGGTTTTTGAAAATACAAAACAGCGCATTTATCCTCTCCACTCACTTATACGAAATAGCCGGGGCGTTAAAACATTATCCAAACATCCTCTTCAATTATTTTGAAACCGCTGTTGACGGCGACCAGCTTATATTTAATTACCAACTGAAAGAAGGCATCAGCAACGACCGCCTTGGCTACCTTATCCTAAAAAACGAAGGAGTGGTTAAACTGCTGCAGGGTTTATAGCCGTCAAATATCTTTAGTGCCAATCAATAATCAATGTAAATTTGCCGCTATGCTGTTTTAAAACCAGCCAACAGAGGAATGAAGAGTTTTTTAAGGATTTTGAAATATATACAAATCCCCCGTGGCAAGCTTGTGCTTTATCTTTTTTATACAATGGTAGCAACGCTTTTTTCGCTCATGTCTATCAACCTGCTTTCGCCGTTTATGGACCTTGTTTTTAAGCAGGGCGATGCAGCAATGGAGATAAATTCAAAAGCGATTGGGCCGCTGAAAGGCTTTTTTCAAAATATCATTTCAGGCTATGGCAAATTGTTTGCACTTGGGGTAGTGTGTGCAGTGATTGTGCTGGCAACGGTTTTAAAAAACTTTTTCAATTACTTGTCGCTTAGTGTGTCAACACCGGTAAAAAGCAAAACACTTATGAATTTCCGGACGTTGCTGTACAAAAAAATCCTGGGGCTGCCCATCAGTTTTTTTACTGACCAACGCAAAGGCGACCTTATGAGCAGGGTAGGCGTGGATGTGGGCGAGGTGCAGGTATCTGTTTTTGCTGCACTCGAAGGTTTTATTAAAGACCCGCTCACCATTATTTCTTTTCTTGTGTCCATGGTATACATAAGCCCGCAGTTGTCCCTCTTTTTGCTGATTTTTCTCCCGGTTACGGCACTTGTTATTGGGCGCATAAGCAAGCACCTCAAGCGCCAATCAACCTTAATTGCCAATATAAACGGGGAAAACCTGAGCCACATAGAAGAAACACTTGGCGGCATAAAAGTGGTTAAGGCATTTACTGCCGAAAAAAAAATGCTGAAAAAATTTGAAGAAAGCAATATGCAGCTTTATCATTTGGCCAACAAATTGACAATGCGCAGGGAGCTTGCAAGCCCGTTAACAGAAGTGCTTGGTGTTACTGTGCTTTGCCTTATTCTTTACATTGGCGGCAGGCTGGTTTTTAGCAGCGGCAACCAGCTTACCAGCGGCGACCTTATGTCGTTCATCATAAGCTTTGCCATGATCATCAATCCTGCAAAAAACCTGTCAGGCACTATTGCCAGTATTCAAAAAGGGCTTGGCGCTATCGACAGGATTGAACAGATATTGCATGCCCCGGTGGTGGTGGAAGAGAAACCCAACGCTGCAGTGTTGAAAGGTTTTTCCAGCAGCATCGAGTTTAGGAACGTAACATTTTGTTATGATGACAAGGTAATACTCAAAGATATAAACCTGAAAGTGGAGAAGGGCAAAACGGTGGCGCTTGTCGGTTCGTCAGGCGCAGGTAAATCCACATTAGCTGATTTGCTGCCCCGCTTTCATGACCCGGCAGATGGGCAAATACTTATTGACGGTGTTGACATCAGGGAGTTTACCATTGAATCGCTGCGCCAACAGATGAGCATTGTAACACAGGAGCCTATTCTTTTTAATGACAGCATAGCAAACAACATTGCTTTGGGCAGCAATGCAACACAAAGCGAAATAGAAGCTGCCGCCAAAATTGCCAATGCACACCATTTTATCAGCAACAAAGAAAATGGCTACAACACCGGCATTGGCGACCGTGGCATGAAACTGAGCGGTGGGGAAAGGCAAAGGATGACCATTGCAAGGGCTGTGCTAAGGAACCCGCCAATATTAATTTTGGATGAAGCAACATCATCCCTTGACACAGAAAGCGAAAGGCTGGTGCAGGATGCACTGAACAACCTGATGAAAGACCGGACATCGCTGGTAATTGCACACAGGCTTAGCACCATCCGTAATGCAGATGAAATTGTAGTAATGCAGAAAGGGGAAATTATTGAACGGGGCACACATGAAAGCCTTGTGGCCCAAAATGGTTTTTATAAAAAGCTGGTGGATATGCAGGAGATCAAGTAGGTTTACTGTTCACTGGCAAGATTAAACAATCAAAAATAAACCGTAACTGATAAACGGGTTGTTCTATAATCATAACAATCATACCTTTCATATACAATCACCATTAAAAATCCTTATTCAACATCATGCTTGTAAAAACTTTCGGCAGTGCAGTGTATGGCGTGGAGGCTATTACTATTGCTGTGGAAGTAAGCGTAAACAACCAGGGCAAACCTGAAGCAGTGATTGTTGGCTTGCCCGACAGCGCAGTAAAAGAAAGCATGTTGAGAGTGGAGAGCGCTATTAAAGACAACCATTACCACATGCCACGCACAAGGGTAATTGTAAACCTTGCGCCGGCTGATATAAGAAAAAGCGGCACTGCATTCGATTTGCCCATTGCCATTGGCGTATTAGCAGCAAGCGAACAATTAGATGCGCCGGAAAAACTGACTGATTATGTAATAATGGGCGAGCTAAGCCTTAATGGCGAAGTAAGGCCGATTAAAGGCGCATTGCCCATAGCCATACAGGCACGCAAAGAAAATTTTAAAGGGTTGATAGTACCGCAGCAAAATGCAAGGGAAGCGGCGATGGTGAATAATTTAAAAGTGTATGGCGTATCGCATATAAATGAAGTGATTGATTTTTTAAAAGATGAAAATACGCTGGAGCCGGTAATTGTAAACACAAGAGAAGAATTTGCGAATGCACAAGGCAGTTTTGAAATAGACTTTTGCGATGTGAAAGGGCAGGAGAATATTAAAAGGGCTTTGGAGATTGCAGCAGCAGGCGGCCATAATGCGATACTGATTGGCCCGCCGGGCGCTGGCAAAACGATGCTGGCAAAAAGATTGCCCACGATACTGCCGCCGCTCACTTTGCTTGAAGCGTTGGAAACAACAAAAATCCATAGCGTTGCAGGCAAGCTGCCGGAAAATGCTACGCTCATTTCTAAAAGGCCATTCCGCTCGCCGCACCATACCATTTCAGATGTTGCATTAGTTGGCGGTGGCGGCAACCCACAGCCAGGCGAAATATCATTGGCACATAATGGCGTATTGTTTTTAGATGAACTGCCTGAATTTAAACGCACCGTTTTAGAAGTGATGCGACAGCCGATGGAAGAAAGAAAAGTTACCATCAGCCGGGCAAAAGTGGCGCTTGATTTCCCTGCCTCGTTTATGCTGATTGCATCTATGAACCCCTGCCCCTGCGGGTTTTTTAACCACCCGGAAAAAGAGTGTACCTGCCCACCGGGCGCTGTGCAGAAATATTTGAATAAAATTTCTGGCCCATTGCTCGACAGGATTGACCTGCATGTGGAAGTAACGCCTGTTGCATTTACAGAGTTGTCATCATCCCGGCAATTTGAAAAAAGCGATGCTGTGAGGGAAAGGGTGATAAAGGCAAGGGAGATACAAGCTGAAAGGTATAAAGAAAACGCCGGCGTGTATGCCAATGCACAAATGAGCAGCAAAATGCTGAAAGAGATTTGTGTCATCAATACTGCTTCGCAAAATTTATTAAAAGTGGCG
>CAYRRL010000087.1:0-9205 GCA_964426665.1 uncultured Ferruginibacter sp.
AAAGAAAATTGATTTTCTTACAGCCGCAATGGAAAAAGAGTTTCAGCAGCCCCTGCCATTGGAAAAAAGAAGAAGAATCCTTGAAAAGCTGAACCAGGGCGTAATGTTTGAAAAATTCCTGCATACAAAATATATCGGGCAAAAAAGGTTTTCATTAGAAGGCGGCGAAACAACCATAGCAGCGCTTGATGCCATCATCAGCATGGCGGCCAATGGCGGCGTGGAAGAAGTAGTGATTGGGATGGCGCACCGTGGCAGGCTTAATGTGCTTGCAAATATCATGGGCAAAACCTATGAGCAAATATTCAGCGAATTTGAAGGCACCGCTACCCTTGACCAAACGATGGGCAGCGGCGATGTGAAATACCACATGGGCTATGGCAGCGAAGTGCAGACTGCTGATGGCAAAATCATGCACCTGAAACTAATGCCCAACCCATCGCACCTTGAAGCTGTTGACCCGGTGGTGGTTGGTTTCAGCAGGGCCAAAGCAGACGTGCTGTACAATAGTGATTACGAAAAAATACTGCCCATATTAATCCATGGCGATGCTTCTGTTGCAGGACAGGGAATTGTGTATGAAGTATTGCAAATGAGCGGGCTGAAGGGCTACTATACTGGTGGCACTATTCATTTTGTTATCAATAACCAAATTGGCTTTACAACAGACTTTGATGATGCAAGAACGTCTGATTATTGCACATCGTTGGCAGCAATGGTGCAGGCGCCGGTATTGCATGTAAATGGCGACGATGCTGAAGCTGTGGTAAAATGCGTGGAAATAGCAACCCGTTACAGGCAGGAATTTAATTGCGATGTATTTATTGATATGGTGTGCTACCGCAGGCATGGGCATAACGAAGGCGACGACCCTAAATTCACTCAGCCGCAATTATATGCGCTGATTGACAAACACCCTAACCCAAGGGAAGTGTACACTTCTTTCCTGTTAAAAAATGGCGAAGCCGATGCAAAGGAACTGGCAAAAGAAATGGAAAAAAAATTCTGGAGCGATTTGCAGGAGCGCCTTGATGAAGTGAAGCAAAACCCTTTGCCATACAAATACCAGCAACCGGAACTGGCATGGAAAAGCTTGAGAAGGGCCACCAATGATGATTTTAACCAATCTCCTTCAACAGCTGTCAGCAATGCTGATTTTGAAAAAATATTCAGCAGCATTATGAAATGGCCAGCCGATTTTAAGCCGCTAAAAAAAGTAGAGAAAATTTTACAGGATAAAATAAAACTGTACAGCGACGAAAAGAAAGTGGATTGGGCCACCGGCGAATTAATAGCCTATGGAAGCCTTGTGCTTGAAGGCAAAGATGTGCGCATGAGCGGGCAGGATGTAAGGCGTGGCACGTTCAGCCACAGGCATGCTGTATTGCAGGATGAAGCAACCAACAAACCTTACAGCCGCATTAAAGGCATTGAAGGCGCTGCAGGCCGTTTCAGGATTTACAATTCTTTATTGAGCGAATATGGCGTGCTTGGTTTTGAGTACGGCTATGCGATGGCCAACCCAAACGCATTAGTAATTTGGGAAGCACAGTTTGGCGACTTCTGCAACGGCGCACAAACAATGATTGACCAGTTTATTGCTGCCGGGGAACAAAAATGGAACAGGATGAACGGCGTTACCATGTTGCTGCCGCATGGCTACGAAGGGCAGGGCCCTGAGCACAGCAGCGCAAGAATGGAACGTTTTTTACAAATGTGTGCTGAATTAAATATTGTTATTACAAACATTACCACCGCTGCAAATTTCTTCCATGCGTTACGCAGGCAACTGGCATGGCCGTTCAGGAAACCATTAATTAATTTTTCGCCCAAAGCAAACCTCCGCCATGCAGGCACATACAGCCATCAGGATGAATTTACAACCGGCAGTTTTAAAGAAGTGATTGATGATAGTTTTGTTGACAATGATGCCGATGTAAAAAAGGTATTGTTATGTTCAGGCAAAGTATATTATGATTTGGCAGAGAAACAACAGAAAGACAACAGGAAAGATGTTGCCATCATAAGGCTTGAACAAATTTATCCTTTGCCACAAAAGCAACTGGATGAGTTGTATAAAAAATACAGCAAAGCCATTTGGCATTGGGTGCAGGAAGAGCCATTAAACATGGGTGCTGCTACATTTATGCGGATGAATTTGCAGCATATCAATTTCTATATCATCAGCCGCCCCGCAAGCGCTTCCACCGCTACGGGCTACAATAAAGTGCATGCGAAGGAACAGGCTGCGTTGGTTGATACAGCGTTTGAGATTTAAGAATAGAAAGCGGGAAATAATTTTGCCGCAGATTCGCTGATTAATCAACGAACCTGCGGCAATTTTCTTTTTGCTAGATTGAAATAAATTGGCTTTTTGTACCATCGCTTTTTCTTGCTGCCTCAATTATCTTCATCACATTGATACCATCATCGCAGGTAACAGGCATTGGCTTGTTTTCTGTGATGGCTTTATACACTGCATCATAGTAATAATAATAATTGCCCTGCTCTGTCTTTATTTTTTCTTTCACAAGTTTCCCATCTCTTTCGGTTGTCAAAAAGCCGCTTTCTTCTTCTGGTTCTGTGCCCCAATCAGTAAGGTTTGGCGCCATGCCTGCCAACAAGTTTGGCTCCTGCACATCTGCCCTGCTTTTTGTAAAACTTCCTTTTGTTCCATGCAATACAAAGCCCGGAAGCTGTTCCGCTGCTATCAAACTTGATTTTAAACGAACCCTTATATTTTTATACTGCAATGAAACATCAAACCAATCATCCACTTGTGAATTTTCACGGATGGCCCGAAGGCTTGCCTGCAATGACTGAGGCTTACCAAAAAGTGCCAATGCCTGGTCAATCAAATGTGGCCCAAGGTCATTTAACAACCCTGCACCGGGGCCTGCGTTTTCTTTGTGCTGCTTTGGGCCAATAGCAGGCTTATATCGTTCAAAGCGCAGCTCTGCTTCTACAATATCACCCAGCACGCCTGATTGTTTTATTTTTTGCACCGTTTTAAAATCACTGTCCCAACGGCGGTTTTGAAACACTGCGATTTTTAACCCTTTCTTTTCTGCAATAGTTTTTAATTCTTCCGCTTCGCTAACGGTGGTGGTAAATGCTTTTTCAACTATTATATCTTTGCCAGCCAGCAAAGCTGCTTTTGCATATTCAAAGTGAGAGTTGGTTGGCGTGTTTACCACCACTAATTGTATGCTGTCATCTGCCAGTATTGATTCTAATGACGGATAAGATTGCACACCGGGATAAACTTCCTGTATTTGTTTTCTGCTTCTTTCCCATGCGCCAGCCAGTTCAAAACCATTATGCAGGTGTATAAATGGCGCATGGAATACTTTGCCGGAAAGGCCAAAGGAGAGTATAGCGGTTTTTATTTGTGGCATCTTTTTTTATTTGAACCACAAAGGCACTAAGCCACAAAGAAAAACTTTATGGCACTTCCTGCCTTTGTGCTTTGGCTGTTAAAAAAATCATTCAGCATTAGTAGCCCCAAACAAAGCCATCACAGCCATCCCTGTTTCAATCGCAGCTTCATCAATATTAAATGTTGGGGTATGCACGCCTGTTGACATGCCCTTTTCTTTATTGTAAGTGCCAAGCCTGAAAAAGCAGCCCGGTATTTTGTGTGAGTAATAAGCAAAATCCTCTGCGCCCATTCTCAATTCGGTTTCTTCCACATTTTCTGCGCCCATAAATTCCTCTGCTTTTTTTCTTGCCGCAGCACTTAATTTTTCATTGTTTAAAACAAACGGGTAGCCCACATCAATCCTGATATCAATTGTTGCGCCCATGCTTTCCACCAACTCAGTTGCAATTTTTGTTATCAGTTTATGTGCTTCAAACCGCCATTCTTCGTTCATCGCCCTGAAAGTGCCCATTAGTTTTACTTCAGAAGGGATAACATTTGTTGTATTGCCACCCTGAATGGATGTTATGGACAGCACCGATGGATTGAATGGATTGTTGTTCCGGCTGATAACCTGTTGCAATGCAACAACAAGGTTAGAAGCAATTAAAATTGTATCGGCAGTTAAGTGCGGTGCTGCAGCATGGCCGCCTTTTGCTTTGATAGTGATATAAATTTCATCGGCGCTTGCCATTACCATGCCGCCACGGAAACTTAATTTTCCTGTTGGCAATACAGTGTGCACATGCAAAGCATAAATACTTTGCGGCGCAGGGTTTTCCAATACACCGTCATTTATCATCAGGCTGGCGCCGCCCGGGTTTCTTTCTTCACCGGGTTGAAAAATTAATTTTACAGTGCCTTCCCATTCGTCTTTTAATTCGCTTAAAATTTTTGCAGCGCCCAGCAGGCATGTTGTATGCACATCGTGGCCGCAGGCATGCATTATACCGGGCTTTGTTGATTTATAAGGCACATCGTTTTGTTCCTGTATTGGCAAGGCATCCATGTCTGCCCTTAAAGCCACTACTCTTTTGCCAGGGTTCTTCCCTTTGATGGTTCCAACTACGCCAGTCGTTGCTTTTACTTCAAACGGGATATTAAAAGAAGAAAGTTTTTGCTGTATAAATTTGGAAGTTTCAAATTCCTCGTAGCTCAGTTCAGGGTTAGCGTGTATATGGTGGCGCACTTCTATAAACTCGGGCGCATATTTTTTTGCCAATGTTTTTATTTGCTGCTGTAATATTCCGCTCACGTTAGGTATTTTGCTGTTTAAGTTTGCCTGGCTACTTCCGGGTTACTTCTCGCCGTTAGCCTCTTTTAGCTTTTCTGGTTTCACCTCAATTTTGTCAGGAACTATGTATATATTGCCCGTAACCAGTTTATTTTTGATAATATCCTTTCTCATTGTCTCTGCTTCCGGCTTCTCCAAAAAGTCGCCAAACTTCAGTTTAATATTTGGCGGCTGGTACATCATGTAAATTTTTTGGCCGGGGTAGCGCTGCAATAAGGAAGCCCTTACTTTCATGGCCAATGGCCTGTCGTTTGTGCTTAATACCATCAGCCGGTAGCCCTTGCCTGCTTTGGGCGCCAGGTTAGCAGCCTCGTTAAAAGCAGCTTCCTTTTTGGCCAGCACATCAAGGCGGCTGTCTTTAATTACGGTTACTTTACCAATGGCTGCAGAGTCTTGTGCAACCGCTGCCAAAGTTGTTAAACTTATTATAATGAACAAAGCTGCTTTTTTCATGCTGATTACGTTGTCAAAAACCGTTCCTGTTAGTATTGGCAAATGTATAGAAGATTTTAGCTTGTAAAGTTTGCCCCTTTCAAAAAGCTGTAAACTTTATGCAAAAGCTTACCTTCGCCACTCACTACTGTTGAAACAACAGCAAAACTCTCCACCATGAGCCAGTCATATTTCCAAAAGTTTGTACCAAAGAAAAAGAACAGCGCTATAAAAGAAGAGCACCGCCAGGCAAAAAAGAAAGCCAAAAAAGAAAGGGCTGCTGCCATTGATAAATTTTATGAAGACAAAAGAAAGCTGAAAGCGGCTGAAAGGGAAGCCGCATTAAATACGCCTGCCAGCAAAGCTGTTGCTTCAAAGGCCGCTGCGGCAGATAAAACAAATACAGAACGAAAAATAACCCACCCTGCTGCGCCTAAAATTGTAAAAACTATTGCCGCAGATTCCCAGATGCCGCTGAATAAATATTTAGCCCATTGCGGCGTTTGCAGCAGAAGGGAAGCTGTTGAACATATAAAAGCTGAAAAGGTAAAAGTAAACGGGAAAGTAATTACCGAGCCTGCCTTTAAGGTTTCTGAAACGGATGAAGTGTTTTACGCAGGGAAAAAATTATTTGTTACAAAAAACCTTGTGTACATTCTCATCAACAAGCCAAAAGATTATATCACAACCACTGACGACCCACAAGGCAGGAAAACAGTTTTGCAACTGATAAAAGCTGCCACTACCGAAAGGGTTTATCCTATTGGCCGGTTGGACAGGAATACTTCCGGCGTGTTGCTGATGACAAACGATGGCGAGCTTACACAAAAATTATCGCACCCCAGCTACAACATTACCAAAGTGTATGAAGCCAAATTGGACAAGCCGCTGGCAAAAGCAGATTTTGAAAAAATACTCAGCGGCATCAAACTGGAAGACGGTGAAATAAAAGCCGATTCGCTTGCGTATGCAGATGCAAGGGACAAATCTGTTATCGGCATTGAAATACACAGCGGGCGCAACCGTATTGTGCGCCGCATTTTTGAATCGCTTGGCTATGATGTAAAAGGGCTTGACCGGGTGATGTATGCCAACCTTACCAAGAAAAATGTAGAGCGTGGCAAGTGGCGCTTCCTCAGCGAAAAAGAAGTGAGGCTGTTGAAGTATATGAATGCATCGTATAAGAAGAAGGCGTAAGGTTTAGGGTTTAAGGTTTAGCCTCGATCGCTATCGGGATAGAAAAGTTTAGTTGTGAAAAAAAATATTGACATCGTTTTTGAGAATAATAATTTCGTTGCAGTGAACAAACCTGCAGGCATGTTGTCTGTTCCAGACAGGACGCAATCAGAAATTTCATTGAAAGATATTTTGATTGAAAAGTATGGAACCATTTTCACTGTTCATCGTTTAGACAAAGAAACCAGCGGCATTATTTTATTTGCCAAAGACGAAATCTCCCATAAATATTTATCCAAAGCATTTGAAGAAAAAACAGTAGAGAAATATTATGTGGGCCTGGTACATGGCACGCCGCCGCAAAGCGGAACTATTGACGGCCCAATAATGGAACACCCTGTTCAAAAAGGATTGATGATTGTAAACAGGAAAGGCAAGCCATCATTGACTGATTATGAGTTGCAGGAAAGTTTTGGAAAATACTCGTTGGTAAAATTCAGGATACACACAGGGCGCACACACCAGATACGTGTTCATGCAAAAAATATTGGCCACCCAATTGCCTGCGACCCACTGTACGGCGATGGCAAACCTATTTTGCTATCCTCCATAAAAAAGAAATACAACCTCAGCAAAAATGAAGAAGAAGAGCGCCCGATACTCAACCGTGTGGCTTTGCATTCTTATCAATTAAAATTTACTGATGCCGATGGCAATGCTTTTGATTTGGTGGCTGAATTGCCGAAAGATATAAGGGCACTGGTGCAGCAGATGAAGAAAAATGCATAGATAAAGCAATCCAAATTACTCCGCATCCGGCGTATAAGCACACTCAAAAGCATATAACAGGTTGTTGTAAAAATGAAAAATAACAATGCTGTAATTATCATAATCGTATAACACCACACAGCTTCTTAATTTTTTATCAGGCGCATTTTCAAAAAACCAGTCTGGCGCAATCCGCAATGTACTGCCATCGAGTTTTTTAATAATATCAAATTTATTGTCACCTGTTTTAATGCCGCTTTTTGTTTTTAATGTTTTAGCAGCAGCATAAATATTTTGCAAACTTGTTACCACTTGCTTTTTCTCATCGATATACCTGTTAAACACGAGCCTGACCGAATCGCCCTTATAGTTTACCCACATGGTATCCGTAGAAAATTCATATTTGGATGCCTTTACCTGCAATTGTGCATTCAATACTTTATTGACAGAATCAACGGGCATTTTTAATTTCAACTCATCCAGCCGGAGGCTTGAAATGGTTTGCAGTTGGGCTTGGCAAAAATTACAAACAGTAAAATATGCAAGCGTTATCAATAACTTATTTTTCATAACAGTTAATTATAAAGCGAAAGTAAATGCCTTAAACAAGAGTTTCAATTTTGATTTTGTAAGAGCCCTTCGTTTTGAGTAAAACGCACAATGAATTACGCTTCATTTATCTTTGCCGCATGTTTAACAAACTCACCGGCTGGGACGATACCATTGCAGCATTGGCCACGCCACACGGCATTGGCGCTATTGGCGTAATACGCTTAAGCGGCAGCAAGGCTATCAGTATAATAAACAGCCTGTTCCCATCTAAAGATTTATCTGTACAACCATCCCACACTATACATGTTGGGTTACTGAAAGATGGCAACAAAGTTTTGGATGAAGCTGTTGTTTCAATTTTTAAAAACCCAAAGAGCTATACCGGAGAAGATATAGTGGAAATAAGCTGCCACGGCTCTCCATACATTCAGGAGCAGGTGATGAAAGCAGTAGTGCAAAAAGGCGCAAGGATTGCAAAGCCGGGTGAATTTACACAAAGGGCTTTTTTAAAAGGCAAATTAGATTTGGCACAGGCAGAAGCCGTGGCAGATTTAATAGCCAGCAATACAGAAGCAAGCCGCAACACGGCATTGCATAATATACGTGGCGGTTTTTCTTCGGTGCTGAAAGAATTGAGGGAACAATTAATACAGTTCAGCGCATTGATAGAACTGGAACTGGATTTTGCAACGGAAGATGTGGAGTTTGCAGACCGCACCAAATTTTATGAACTGGTTGAAAAGTTGCTGCTGCAAGTGAACCAACTGATAGATTCGTTCCAATTAGGCAACGTTATAAAGAACGGCGTGAATGTAGCGATAGTGGGCAAGCCCAATGCAGGCAAATCTACCTTATTGAACACTTTGCTGAATGAAAACCGTGCTATAGTAAGCGAAATAGCAGGCACCACCAGGGACACTATAGAAGAAACCATCAACATCAATGGCATTCTGTTCCGCTTGATTGACACAGCCGGCATACGTGAAAGCACAGATGCGATTGAAGCTATTGGTGTGGAAAAAAGCCTGGAAAAAATAAAGCAATCGGATGTAGTGCTATACCTTTTTGATGTATTGCAGGAAACGCAAGCCCAGGTGGAAGCTGCCTTGCTGCAAGTACAACAGCAAAACAAAAACTTCATAGGCGTTGGCAACAAATTAGACAGGCTCGGCGAAGAAGCGGCACAGCAAAAATTTTCAGGCGATGGCATTTTATTTATTTCTGCAAAAGCGCATCACCATATTGATGTGCTGAAGCAAAGGCTGGTAGACAAAGTAGTGCAGGGTGCTGTGCATACAGAAAGCACTATTGTTACCAATGCAAGGCACTACCATGCATTGCAGCAGGTGCAGCAATCATTGCATGATATAAAAACCGGGATGGGCAATAAATTGCCCGGCGATTTATTGGCGCTTGATATACGCCGCTGCCTGCATTACCTTGGTGAAATTACCGGGGAGGTTACCAATGAAGACCGGCTGGATTATATTTTCAGTAAATTCTGTATCGGAAAGTAATTATCTTTCCTTTATTTGTTAAGTGCCTGTTTTTCATAGGTTTTA
>CAYRRL010000088.1:0-9199 GCA_964426665.1 uncultured Ferruginibacter sp.
AACTTGCATGCGTCAATGCTTCTGCAATCCCTTTTCTTCTAAAGTTTTCCCCCACCGCCATCTTTGTAAATTCAAATACGCCTTCGCTTAATTTCCTCAATGCTACTGTGCCAGCTATTTCGCCATTAAAAGACGCCATCAAAATTTTTCCGCCATCTTTCATGATTGCATCTTCAGGGTTTGTAAGCACCCAAGTATCCAATTGCTCCATGGTAAACCATTCTTCTATCCACGCCCTGTTGAATTTTTCAAAATATGGCTGGTGCTCTTTTTTATATTCCAATATGCTAATCGTGTTCATTGCTGTACTTTTTTTGCTTCTTTATTCACCAGCCAAATACCGCTTAATGTAATACCAATCCCCAGCAGTATATTTATGTTCATTTTTTCACTCAGCAGCAGCCAGCCGCATATTACTGCCACCACGGGATTGATGTAAGCATAAACAGAGACCTGCGTTGGCGGCAGTTTGCTTATCATAAACACATAAGCAGAATATGCAATCAATGAGCCAAATACAATTAAGTATAATAATGCCATTAGCGAATCAGTGCCTGCTGTATAAAGGTTTACATACTTGCCTGTGATGCCGCAAACAGCCAGCATTATCATTCCTGCAATCAGCATTTGCAGGCCCACATTGAACAAAATATTAATTGGCGGCTTTTGTTTTGATGTGTACACTGTGCCAAATGCCCATGATAATGTGCCAACAGTTGCCAGCGTTACGCCAAACAGGAATGATTTGTTCTGGAGTTGCCCGATGTAGTTGTAAAAAATAACCACCACGCCTGCAAAACCAATCACTAAACCAGCCAGCATCAATTTTGTAATTTTTGTGCATTTAGAAAACCACATGGTAAACAATGCAATAAACAAAGGAACTAACGCTGCAATGACTGCAGCCAGCCCACCACTTATATATTCCACCGACCATGTCATTAGCCCATTGGAGATACATAAAAGAAATATTGCCTGAAGCACTATCTTCTTTAATACATCCCACTCTGGGATTTTATGCCCCTTTAATAAAAAGAAGCTGACTAAAACGGCGCCTGACAATAATTGCCTGATGCCTGCAAGGAACAAACCCGGTATATGCTGTGCGCCAATTTTTGCAGCGATATAAGTAGTTCCCCAGAAGAAACTTACAATAGCCAATGCTATGTAAGCTTTGCTTAAATCTTTTTTCATGTTGCTATACTTTAAATCCTCTTTGGATAATGACAATGCAAAATTTCTTTTTATTTTTGAATTGAAACAGATTCAGTTTTTGTATTTTTGACTATATCAGATTTATTTCTTAAAAAGTAAACCATGAAAAAAAACACATTCACCAACGACGATCACAAATACATGCAGGTTGCTGATGGCCTTGAAAAAATGATCTCCGAAGAAGTATTGCGTATAGGCGACAAACTCCCATCAGTAAGAATGCTTAGTGAAGAATATGGCATCAGCATGGGAACAGCATTCCAGGCATATTATCATTTAGAAGGAAGGGGTTTAATAGAATCAAGGCCAAAGAGTGGTTACTATGTACGTTTCAATCATAACCGTTTTCCAGATTTGCCAGACCGCATGGAGCCAAGAGCCTTATCGCATGATGTGAGTGTGAAAGATATGATTACTTCTATCTACAGCGATATTGTTGCAGATGATGTAATCAATTTTGCCATTGCTGCTCCTGATGCTTCACTAATACCTGCTGCAAAAATCAATAAGTCTGTGGTGCATGCATTGCGTAATTCAAAAAATCATTGTATTGGTTATGAGCACACACAGGGCAATACAGAATTGCGCCAGCAGATTGCAAGGCTGTCTTTAAACTGGGGAGGAAAAGTAAAGCCTAATGATATAATTGTAACAGGCGGCTGCCTCGAAGCTATTATGCTTTGCATAAAAGCTGTTACAAAGCATGGCGACACAGTGGCTGTGGAATGCCCGACTTATTTTGGTATTTATCAATCTTTGGAAAGCCTTGGGCTTAAAGTGGTTGAAATACCTTCTGACCCCTGCAATGGAATTGACCTGGTTGCACTGGAGAAGGCATTGAAAAAATACCCCGTAAAAGCCTGCGTGGCTGTTCCTAATTTCAATAACCCACAAGGCACCTGCATGAGCGATGCCAATAAAAAGAAATTGGTGGAGTTGGTTACAGGCAATAATATCCCATTGATTGAAGATGATATTTACGGCGAATTGTTTTTTGGCAAAAGCCGCCCACGCAGTTGCAAGCATTACGATACAAAAGGTTTGGTGATGCATTGTTCCTCGTTATCCAAATCATTGGCGCCGGGCTACCGCATTGGCTGGACGATACCCGGGAAATTTATAGATGAAGTAAAACAACTGAAACGCATACAAAACATAAGCAGCCCTTCATTAACACAAGCAGCCATAGCGCATTTTTTAAAGAATGGCCGCTATGAATACCATTTAAAAAACCTGCGGAAGGAACTGCATACACAGAGCTTGAGATACATGCAGGGGCTGATACAATATTTCCCTGCTGATACAAAAATATCAAGGCCAGCAGGCGGCTTTACTTTTTGGATTGAACTGAATAAAAAAGTGGATTCTTTTAAATTGCGTACAGAAGCAATGAAACATAAAATCTCTATTGTGCCGGGAAAAATTTTCAGCGCCAGTATTGATTACAGCAATTACATTCGTATAAGTTTCAGCAAGCCCTGGAGCGATGATGCAGATTATGGGCTGATGATGCTTGGGAAGATTATTAAGAAGATGATTTAAATAGTAGTAAGTAGTTAGTAATAAGTAGTAAGTAATGAAGCAAACTTTAGCAGGCATAGCCATCGTTGTAAAAGACTACGACGAAGCAATCGAATTTTACACAAAACAATTAGGCTTTGATTTAATTGAAGACACTGTATTAAGCGAAACAAAAAGATGGGTATTGGTATCGCCTAAAAATTCCGATGGCTGCAAATTGTTATTGGCAAAAGCAGCTAATGATGAACAGGCAAGCAGGATAGGGAACCAAACTGGCGGCAGGGTATTTCTTTTTTTGCATACAGATGATTTTTGGAGGGATTACAACAATTACAAAGCAAAAGGCATTGAATTTATAAGAGAACCTGCAAAAGAGCAATATGGAACGGTATCGGTATTTAAAGACCTTTATGGAAATCTTTGGGATTTAATCGGCCCAGATGTCAGTGAATAGTAATAAGCCCCGTAAATTCTGGGCTCTTTCCAACTTATAAGCCATCGCTTATAACTTATCACTGAATTTCCCTACCTTCCCTTTATGAAGCATTTTAAATTTTATACCAAAGAAGATATTCTCTCCCTTACCAAGGTTCGCCGCTACGAAACCAAGATAGGGGAGCGCCTGAAACATGTGCTGAGCGAAGCCAGCTGGGCAGAGCAACTGCAGCAGTCAACTGCAAAGTTTGTGTTGCTCGGCATACCAGAAGATATTGGTGTAAAAGGCAACTACGGCATTGGGGGCGCAGATACAAACTGGCTCCCTTTTTTGTCTTCGTTTGTGAATGTGCAGAGCAATGATTTTTTTACTGGCGAAGAAATTTTGTTGCTGGGGCATTTTGATTTTGGCGATATTAAATACCTGATAGAAAATACTGCTTACGGGCAAAACGAATTGATTGATGCTTACCGCCATGCGCTCAATATGGTTGATGAGGAAGTGGAAGCAATTATCAAAGTAATTGCGGCTGCAAAAAAAATACCGGTTGTAATTGGCGGCGGGCAAAACAATGCGTACCCAATTATTAAGGGCGTGGCCAAAGGCCTGCACAAAGCCGAATTGATTCAGTTAGCACAAATCAATGCGATCAATTTAGATGCACACCCGGACTTCAGAACAACAGAAGGAAGGCACAGCGGCAATGGTTTCCGTTATGCAAACGAAGATGGCTTTCTTGGCAAATACTGCAATATTTGTTTGCATGAAAATTATATCCCACAAACAGTGTTGATGGATATTCACAATGACCCCTTTATCGATTATGTTAGTTACGAGGATATTTTTATAAGGGAAAAGAAAAATTTTATACAGGCTGTTGCACATGCCACCGGTTTTACAGAAGACAGTTATACCGGTATTGAATTAGACCTTGACAGTATCGAAAATGTTTTAAGCAGCGCTGCTGCGCCATCAGGCGTATCAGCCTTGCAGGCAAGGCAGTACATCACTTTTGCTGCACAAGACACGAAGGCTGCTTACCTGCATATCTGCGAGGGTGCTACGCAACTGAACGATGGAAGGAGAGATGAGTCAACTGGAAAGTTGATTAGTTATTTAGTAAGCGATTTTGTAAAGGAAGCGCTGCAGGATTAAAAACTGTTTTACCGTACTAATTAATACGAATTAGATGAATTAGTGCAATTGTGCTTTTTAATTGGTGCAATAAAAAATATTATAGGGCCATTAAGCTGCAACCTCTTATATCTGTATTGTCCAGCCTTCCCATTACTTCAAAGCTTCCATCTGCATGCAGCTTGCCTGCATCTTCCGCCGCAATAAAACTGCAGGAATAAATATTGGCAAGGTCTATTATGTTGATAGCGCCGTTAATAGTTGTATTGTTAGCTTCATGCACTGCAAAGGGGTCGTCTTCTTCTCTTATCAATATTTTCATCCATGGCGGGCAATTAAATATCCCTTTGCCTTGTGAATAAGCCTGGCTCAGCAGTTCCGTCATTCCATATTCCGAATGGATATTTTCTTTTTGAAATGCTTTGCATAAAATTCCATGTACCTGCGCCCTTGTCATTTCTTTACGCCGCCCTTTCATGCCACCCGTTTCCATGATGATTGTATTAGGCAAAGGCTCCCGATAGCCATCGGAAGGGAATTGCCCTGCAAAATCAAGCAGCCCAAATGTTACTCCAATCAACAGGGTTTTCTGTTTAGCATGTTCCAATTCAGATAGAACAGATTTCAATTTGTTAAACTCATTCAAATAAAAACCACTTTGCGGATGACGGCTTTGCTGAATCAGTTTATCCGCCATCATCACCAACGAAGAGTTTTTTCTTTCAAGATAGGAGGGCAGCAATGCAATAATGCACCATTCTTCAGCCTTGCCATAAAACAGTTCAAAGGCTTTTGTAAAACTTTTTTCATACAGCGAAACGTCTTTTACAAAATGCCTGCTGTTGATAGTTTGCGTAGTGCCGCTGCTTTCGAAAACGGCTTCCGGTTCAAAAGAACCACCCGTAACGGTGTGCGTTTTAAAAAAATTGATCGGCAGGAAGGGGATTTGTGCAACACTTTTTACAGCCGTTATATCTGTTTTAATGGTATCGCAGTATTTTTTATAAACCAGGTTGTTGGCATATTGAAATTGAAAAACCTCCAGCGCTATCCTGTTAAAGTTTGCCCCATTGGCAGCAAAAACCTTTTCCACAAGCTCTGTATCTTTAACTGGATGATTCAATTTCTGTCCGTACATTTGAGTTTATAAAATGCAAAGATGCGTAACACAATTATAATAGCGGCAATAAGTTTGCTTTTCGTTGCTTGCAAAAAAAGCACTTTTTCAACCAAGCCTTCTTTAAAATACGAATCGGCTAATGCAACTGAATTAAGGGTAGGCGACGTTTTAGAAATGCGGCTTGCATTTACTGATGCTGAAGGCGACCTTGTTAGTGACAGCGCTCTTTTTGTAGAGCAATTCTCTACTTTTTGCACCGCTACCTATTTTAAGGGCGTATACCCTTTAGAGCCTTTTCCTACAAGCACAAACCTGGAAGGCACAATTTTGGTGAAATTTGGGTACAGGGCCCTTCCTTCCCTTAAAGAGCCCCAATGCGGAGAAACTGATACTTGTTTTTTCCGCTTTGCTTTAAGGGACAAAGAGAAGAATGTAAGCGATACAATTATATCAGAACCTATCATTCTTATAAAAGAGTAGTACTGCGCCGGATATTATCTTTCATAGTTTCCCAAGCCATCTGGGTTTCATTATGTGCAGCCTGTTTGGTTTTTCAAACTACACAGTTATTGCACCTGCAACCCAATAATGCACTTATTGCCTTTGTTTTTTGTGCCACGCTTTGCAGCTATAATCTTCATTATATACTTGCCGGCGCCATCAGTACCCAAAACCTGAAGCTTAGCCTTTTTTCAGCCCGCCCGGCATCAGCAATTGCATTGATGGCGGGCTTCGCAGGCGCTTCCTTTTTTTTAAAAAACGCCCACATCCCATTGCAGCCGGTTTGTATTGCTGTGCTGCTTACGCTTGCTTATTCTGTGCCGCTGCTGCCGTTTAAGCATACAGCTTTTACCCGAAAGGCTGGCTTTCTCAAAACTATTTTGCTGTCGTTTACCTGGATGTTTGTAACGGCTTACCTGCCACTGGTGCAACAGCAGTTGCAATGTTCGGTTATGGGTATTTTAATAATGGCCAAGCGTTTTTTATTCATGCTGATGCTTTGCATCATTTTCGATAACCGTGATGTGGCAGTGGATAAAGTGCATGGCTTGCACAGCCTGGCCACAGACCTGCCGCCCAAAGCAATGCAATGGCTGATAACCTCGGTATTTATATCGCTCTTTGTGCTTAATTTTTTCCTTGGCAGGCATGGCGCCGGCAGCAGGCAGGTAATAGCTTTGCAGCTTTCTGCATTGGCAACCTTGCTGGTATATTTTTATTCAAGAAAAAAAAGGGGCTATTTTTTTTACTATTTTATGGTGGATGGAATGATGGTTTTAATGGTATTGCTTACAAGTATCGCAAGTATTTAGTTAATTTGCTGCTATATATAAACCCAACACCTTTTTAAAAACAAGTTCAATATGGCAAAAACTAAATCAAAACCCAAAGCAAAAACCGCTAAAAGTATTTTGACTGATAAATCGTACGAATTCTTAAAAAATTATATCAACAACCCATCGCCTGTGGGCTTTGAAAGCAGCGGGCAAAAATTGTGGCTTGAATACATAAAGCCTTATACGGATTCTTTTTTTACCGACCCGTATGGCACAGCGGTTGGCGTTATTAACCCAACTGCCTCATTTAAAGTGGTGATTGAAGCACATGCAGACGAGATAAGCTGGTTTGTAAATTATATTTCGCCTGAAGGCTTGTTGTATTTAAAACGCAACGGCGGTGTTGACCACCAGATAGCGCCTTCGATGAGGGTATTGATTCATGGGAAGAAAGGAATGGTGAAAGGAGTATTTGGCTGGCCAGCTATACATACACGTATCGCTAATGATGGCAAAGAAACACAACCAAAAGTTGACAATCTGTTTATTGATTGCGGCGCCAGCAATAAAAAAGAAGTGGAAGAATTAGGAGTGCATATTGGTGCTGTGGTTACTTATGAAAACGGCTATGACGAACTGGCTTACGATTATTTGATTGGGCGTGCATTTGATAACCGCATCGGCGGCTTTATGATTGCAGAAGTGGCAAGGCTGCTAAATGAAAATAAAAAGAAACTGCCTTTTGCATTGTATGTGGTGAATGCAGTGCAGGAAGAAATTGGCCTGCGTGGCGCAGAGATGATTGCAAGGAGAATAAAACCTGACGTAGCTATTTGCACAGATGTAACGCATGATACCACTACGCCAATGGTAAGCAAAATTATACAGGGTGAAACAGCCTGCGGCAAGGGCCCCTCATTAACTTTTGGCCCGGCAGTGCATAACAAACTGCTTGACTTTGTGCAGAGTGTGGCCGCAAAAAATAAAATAGATGTGCAATTGCATGCAGTAAGCCGAAGCACCGGCACAGATACTGATTCGTTTGCTTATTCAAATGATGGCTGCCCATCTGTGCTGATTTCAATACCACTGAAGTATATGCATACTACAGTAGAAATGCTGCATAAAAAAGATATTGAAAGCACTATTAAGTTGATATATGAAAGCGTGCTGGCGCTTACGCCAAAAACCAATTTGAGCTATTTTTAAAATAGAGGTTTTGGGCAAAAGCCCATAAATAAAAACAGCCTCTTAAGAGGCTGTTTTTATTTATAATGTTTTCTTCCGGGCTACAGTAAACAGGCAGAAATAATTTTACTTTGTTTTTTATAGCAACCCCAGGCTAAAACATCACATAAATAGAATCAGATACTGTATGCACCATATCATCGGCTTCTAATTTATGCTTCTCAGAAAGGCGCAGTATGGCTGCCAGAAAATCATGGAAGGCTTTTCTTTTTTCAGCAGGCAGGCTTTTCCAGTGCTTTGTGATATCTGCAGGCGCTACCGCTGTTACTGGCTCGCCTTTTACAAAATAATCGCCGCCATAAAAATCTACCCATGCAGATTGCTTGTTGCCGGATAGCCGTTGTGTTATCTCCTGCCTGAATGATGATAATGATGGGAAATATTTGTTGTATATGCTTTTTGCATCTTCCTGTGCTTTTTGCATGGCTTTTAGTTTATGCAATGGTACTTCTGCTTTCTTTCGTACGCCTGATACGCCGTTTTTATTGGTTTGCTCTTCTTTCAGCAGCATAAAGTTGTTCATAAACAACAAGTCCATATGCGTAGCCATAAAACAATTCACAGCATCTTTTGGCGTGCATACTATTGGTTCGCCATTTACATTGAATGAGGTGTTGATGATAACGCCATAGCCTGTGAGTTTTTTAAACTCATTTATCAAATCATAATATTCAGGGCTTGTTTCTTTGTTCACTGATTGTACCCTTGCCGAATAGTCAACATGCGTAATTGCAGGC
The DNA here is from genome assembly GCA_964426665.1 of uncultured Ferruginibacter sp. Classification (GTDB taxonomy): domain Bacteria; phylum Bacteroidota; class Bacteroidia; order Chitinophagales; family Chitinophagaceae; genus Ferruginibacter. The sequence continues at coordinate 8,689 of CAYRRL010000088.1, forward strand.
AGGTCGCTCCTTTTCTGGTTTACAATTTCAAACAGGTTGTTTTTATATTCATCTGTATTCTTTATTCTTCGGTCTTCATTTACCGGTGCCACTATCAGCATATAAGGGCTTGGCTGGTGAAGGTTGAAATATTTTGGCACTTCTTCTTCCAGCACCGATGGCGCAAACGGGCGGAATGATTCCCTGAATTTTATTTTCAGGTTAAGCGATGATTGTGTTGATTCGCTTCTTGGGTCGCCTAAAATTGACCTTGAGCCCAAAGCCCTTGGGCCATACTCAACACCGCCTAGAAAATGCCCGGCAATTTTGCCTTCTGCCAAATACTTAGCAAGCGTTTTGTTTCTTTCTGCTTGCGGGAGTTTTACATACTTGTACCCAAATGAATCTAAATAAGCTTTTATTTCATCATCAGAAAAAGACGGCCCCCAGCAGGAGTGTTTTTGAATGCATTTGCCTTCCTCTTTAGGGCTGGCATTGCCACGCAGGTAGTGATAAGCCAGCGCTGCGCCCA
>CAYRRL010000089.1:0-9192 GCA_964426665.1 uncultured Ferruginibacter sp.
TTCCCGGTGGCATTGGCACCAATGCTGGATAAAGTAGAATGGTCGCCATCGCCTATGTCTTCTGCCAGTGCGTTTTTAATAAGCAGCATTAATTTTTCTTCGTTCAGCATCGGGCAAACCTACAATAAAAAACCCTCCCGGCTGGCCGGGAGGGTTGGTATTTTATTTTTCAAATTTCCTTACATGCTTTCAAACCGCAGTTCCTGCACTACCTGGCTGTTGTCTTTTTTCTGCTTCATCTGTATGGTGGTCCTGAAGCTGCCGTTTTTTGTAACCAATGTGCCTATGCAATACTGGTATCCGGCATTTTGCCCTTTATGAATTACCGTAAAGCCTTTGACAGGGTTGGTTGCAAAAAAATCTTTCAGCACAATTTCTGCCTGGCTTTTGCTGTAGCTGTTGCCCTTGTCTGGCAGTGTTATTTCCACTGTGTTGTCAAAGTGGGCAGCTACTGCTGCTGCATTGCCTGTTTTCATGGCATTCACCACCTCGTCAATGCCTATTGAAGGCTTGAAGGAAACCAACAGAAAACAGGAAAGAATGGCTGGTAAAATATATTTCATACATTATTGAATTACGGGGTTATGCGTTTCTAAAAACGTGCCAGAAGGCATTGTTAGTATCAATATTAGGTTTTAATATTAAAACAGACACAATGCAAGTGTAAAACGTTGCAAATTAAAGTAGCTTTGGGCCAGTGTAAATAAATAGTAAAATAATACAGCATATGGCAAACAGGAAAGCAATATTGATAATAATGGACGGCTGGGGGCTTGGCAAGGTAAAAAGCAGCGATGCCATCCAGCATGCACAAACACCTTTTGTTTCTTCTTTGTATAAAAAATACCCTAATACCACCTTAACGACCTGCGGCGAATTGGTAGGCCTTCCCGATGGGCAAATGGGCAACAGCGAAGTGGGGCACCTGAACCTTGGCGCCGGCCGCATAGTGTACCAGGAATTGCAGCGGATAAACGTGGCCATACGTGAAGGCTCTTTTCAAAAAAATGGAACCATGCTGGCTGCAATCCGCTATGCAAAAGCAAACAATAAAAAGTTGCATTTGCTGGGCCTGGTAAGCGATGGCGGCGTGCATTCGCATATTAACCATGTAAAAGCAATTTGTGCTGTGTGCAAAGAAGAAAATTTTCATAATGTGCTGGTGCATGCATTTACCGATGGCCGGGACACTGACCCCAAAAGCGGGCTTGGCTTCATAGCAGAATTGCAGGAAGGGTTGAATATTTCTACTGGCGCAATTGCTACCATTACAGGCAGGTATTATGCAATGGACAGGGACAAAAGATGGGAAAGGGTGAAGCTGGCGTATGATGCATTAGTGAATGCTGCAGGCGAGCCGTCTAAGGATTTATTGCAATCCATTAGAGCATCTTACAACAACAACATTACCGATGAGTTTATAAAGCCCATCATCAACGCCAATATTGCCAATACAAAAATCGAAGAAGGCGATGCGGTTATCTGTTTCAATTTCCGCACAGACAGGTGCAGGGAAATAACAGAAGTGCTTACTCAAACCAGCATGCCTGATTTTGGCATGAAAACAATCCCGTTGCATTACACTACTATGACACAATATGACCAAAGCTTTAAGGGCGTGCAGGTGATGTATGAAAACGATGACCTGAAAAATACGCTGGGTGAAGTTTTAGAGCAAAATGGGAAAAGCCAAATACGAATTGCCGAAACAGAAAAATACCCGCACGTTTCTTTCTTTTTCAGTGGCGGAAGGGAAGTGCCTTTCAAAGGCGAAAGAAGGATAATGGTGCCATCGCCAAAAGTAGCTACATACGATTTACAACCCGAAATGAGTGCTTATGAAGTTGCCAATTCAATCGTAAAGGAAATTGAAAGCAACCCGGCTGATTTTATCTGCCTCAATTTTGCCAATGCAGACATGGTTGGGCACACCGGCGTGTGGGAAGCTGTGATAAAAGCAGTAGAAACAGTGGATGCCTGCGTGGAAAAAGTAGTAACGGCCGCATTGAAACAAGATTATATCATATTTCTTACAGCCGACCATGGCAATGCTGATTACGAAATAAATGAAGACGGTACGCCGAACACCGCCCATACATTGAACCCTGTGCCACTGTTTGTGATTGATAATAATTGGAAGGGCAAAGTAAACCCCGGCAAATTGGGGGATATTGCGCCAAGCATATTAACGATGATGGGGCTGCCAATACCAAAAGAAATGACAGGGGATGTTTTAGTAAAAAACTAATATTACCTTTAGCATAAATTTTTATATCCTGGTAAACCTTACAGCTATGCTTAGAAAAACCGCTTTGTTTATCATCCTTGCGCTTGTTGCCATGCAGTTTTTCCACGCCGATAAAAACATAAACAGCAGCGATGATGAAGACCGAAACGATATCAGCATGGCCTTTGCAATACCAGACAATGTGCAGGATGTTTTACAAAAAAGCTGCTACGACTGCCATAGCAATAACACCAATTACCCATGGTATGCCGAAATTCAACCGATAGGCTGGTGGCTCGACCATCATATTACCGAAGGCAAAAGCGAATTGAATTTTAATGAATTTGCAACCTACAGCCCAAGGAGGCAATACAAAAAACTGGAAGAAATAATAGAGCAGGTAAAAGAAGGCGAAATGCCACTTGGCTCCTACACCCTCATACACAAAGACGCTGTAGTAAGCAAAGAAAAAAAAATAGCTATTACCAAATGGGCCAATGCAGCTATAGACAGCATGAAGGCCCGCTACCCACCCGACAGCCTGATACGGAAAAAATAAAATAGCCCCAGCCAATTTGTGCACAAGCAGCAAATTTGAAGGTTTATTTGCCTATATTTATGTCTTGTAAACCAAGCACAATATGACAGAAGAGCAAATGCTTGCAGGCTGCCTCCAAAACGATGCTGCCTCACAAGATGCATTATACTCCCGGTTCAGCCCCCGAATGCTTGGGGTTTGCTACCGCTTTGCCAAAAACAGGGAAGATGCGGAAGATATGCTGCAGGAAGGTTTCATAAAGGTGTTTTCCCAAATCCATCAGTACAGAAGCGAGGGAGCATTGGAAGGCTGGATAAGAAGGATTATGGTGCATACCTGCATCAATGCATTAAAAAAGAACAAAAAATTTTCTGACTGTGTTGATATCGCCTATGCAGGGCATATTGGCATAAGAGAGGAAGCCATTCCTTCTGTAATGCAGGCAAAGGAAGTAGTGGAATGCATCAGGGTGCTGCCGTTGGGCTACCGCACTGTTTTAAACCTGTATGCTATAGAAGGCTATTCCCACAAAGAAATAGGAAATATGCTGGATATTGAGGAAAGCACCAGCCGCTCCCAATACACCAGGGCAAAAACAATGCTGGAAGATATTTTGATAAAAAAGAAAATTATACTGGAGCACAAGGCGAAAATTGCACCTTCTGCAGCTATATAATAAAGACTAACTGTGAAACTAACTTAAACCGCACGGGGGATACTTGTGAAAAATGGAAAGCAACAAACATAATATAGAAATTTTTGAGAGGTTTTTACGAGAGAAAACAGACGAATTCAGGATGTACCCTTCCAAAAAAGTATGGTACAGCATTTATAATAATATGCACCCCGGCAACAGGTTCCCGTCTGTTTCTATGTGTATTGTGCTTATTGGTTTTCTCTTTCTTATCGGGTATTTGAATACCGATGCAACCAAAGAAACCAGCAGAAGCAGGCTAATTGCTGCAAGCAGGGAACAAAGCAACCCGGCCCCTGGGGAAAATACACTTTATGCTGCTGTTCCTTTAGCCGGCACTGAAAGCAATAGCAAAGCCAATATTGCCCACGCCGGCAATAATACCTCAAAGCTATTTTCAAAAACTGCGGCTGCGGCAAAAAATAAACCAAGCGAATTTAATACAGGTAGCGAAAGCAGGCATGGTGCGGCCGGAGTTTCTGTGACAAACAGTTATCCGGATCAATCAACTAAACGGATTGTGAAAACGGTTATTGGTGCTGGCAATAAACAAGGCAACACCGTTGTTTTGGCCAATGCCAATAATTTGGTTCCTGTTAACTCAGAATTTGCTAAACAAAAAGAAGGTATTAATGTAGCTGAAGAAACAAATTTGCAAAACAGCGTCTCTCATTTGCCAATTGATGCCAATACGCAAAACTCTGCAATGCCTTCAGTTGAAGAGGAAATTAAAGCTGATACAAAAGCAAATACAATTGTGGCAAGCGTTTTAGCCAATACTTTATCAGAAGCTGACAAAGGCTGGATGGAAGATTTCGCAATGCACAACAGGCCGGCAAAAAAATGGGCAGGGAAATTAGGCCTGCAAGTTTATGTAACCCCGTCGGTTGTTTACCGCAAACTGCATAACAATGCAGCTGGCAAAACTTTAAGCGGCAATTCAAATACAGCTTATAATAATTTTAATGCTGAAAATGCTGTTACTCATAAGCCGTCATTTGGCGTGGAAGCAGGCATATCGCTGCAATATGGCATTACAAGAAGAATTAAAATAAAAGGCGGTGTGCAGGCGAACTATACCAGGTACAATGCACATGCATTTGCAACAAACCACCCTATTGCCACTACTATAACTTTGAACAGCACAGATTCCAGGATTACTTACGAGCAGGCAAAAATGAGCAACTACTCAAACAATTTTGGCATTTCTCCAGCTAAACTGCATAACGAAACTTACCAACTATCGCTCCCCGTTGGCGCTGATTACAAGCTGGCGGCTTCGGACAACATTGCATGGTATGCCGGGGCTACCGTACAGCCAACATTTGTAGTGTATGGCAGATCGTACATTATATCATCTGACAGGCGCAGCTATGTGCAGGACAACTCTCTGCTTAACAGGTTTAACCTGAATGCAGGTTTTGAAACATACCTTTCCTATAACAGGTGCGGTTACACATTGCAGTTGGGCCCGCAATACCGCTCACAAATTTTTTCCACCAATTCGCAAGTATATACTGTGGAAGAACGGCTGCAAAATTTCGGGTTTAAAATTGGCGTAACTAAAAAACTCTGATGCTGTTGAATCCCGGCTATTCAAGCAATTTTTTTTAACAGCCTGCGTTTATAATACTGTTCCCAAGGAACAAATTTAACAGAAGCCACTGCGCCGTACCAGCAGTGGTTTTTGTTTTTATACAGCTACGGGTTAATTTTGAAGGATGAAAAAATACAGCATCGCCATTGCAGCCTTTGTAATAATTGCCGGTTGTTCGCAAAACAAAAACAACACCAGCCCTCCCGAAAACACAAATGCAGACACAGCCAATTTTTTCCCGGTAACCCCTTTTTTGCAGGGGCAAATTCAATTACTCGATTCATTGCCTGTCACTATCCTGCAACTGGCAACTTTTAAAGGAAAAACTGATTCTGCTTGGCTGCCAGTAAACAAGGTGAAGCCGCAATTGCAGCCGTTTTTAGCAGACACTATTGACAAAAACAATCTTGCAAGCCTGTTTAAGGAAACAAAATTTAATGACCAAAGCACAGAGGCGATAACCTTTATGTATGACCCAAAAAATGCTTTGCCGGCTAATTTGGGGCTGCGCCGCTGGGATGTGTATGTTGACCCGGAAAAAGGTACCGTAAAAAGGATATACATAGTACGGCAGGTAAAAGAAGGCAATATCAAAGCAACACAGCAGCTTACATGGAAAACCGGCAAATGGGCAAAAATTGTAACCATCAAAGACCCTAATGACACTATGCCCAGCGAAATAAAATGGGTATGGGATTTAACTGAAGAAGCAGCTGTGACAACTGATGACAAACTTATACAGGAAAAAAAATGACGCAGGGCGAATTTTCAAAAATTGCTTCTACCATCCCGTTGCAACCGGGTATTTATAAATATTACGATGCAGGCGGGCAGTTGTTGTATGTAGGCAAGGCCAAAAGCCTCCGGAAAAGGGTAAGCTCATATTTCTCAAAGAATTTTACAAGCTATAAAACCCATGAGCTGGTGCAGCGCATCAGCAAGATTGAGTTTACAATAGTAAATAATGAGCAGGATGCCTTTTTGCTGGAAAATTCGCTGATAAAAAATTTCCAGCCCATTTTTAATATCAATTTAAAAGACGATAAAACCTATCCTTATATTGTTATTAAGAAAGAACCATTTCCACGTATATTTTTTACAAGAAGAAAAATAAATGATGGGTCGCAATACCTTGGCCCTTTTACATCGCTTGGCAAAGTGAGGGAGTTGCTGGATTTTGTGAAGCAAAATATCCCGTTGCGTACCTGCAAGTTGAACCTCACCCAAAACAATATTGAAAAAAGGAAATTTAAAGTTTGCCTGGAATACCACCTCGGCAATTGCAAGGGCCCCTGCGAAGCGCTGCAGTCGCCAATAGATTATGAAGAGGGGCTGGACAGGGTGAGAAGCATCTTGAAAGGCAACCTGTCGCCCGTGATACAACATTTCAAGGCAGAATTACAAAGGCTGTCGCAAAATCTTGAGTTTGAAAAGGCAGAAGCTATAAAAAAGAAACTGGAATACCTGCAGGAATACAGGGCCAAGTCTGCGGTGGTAAATGAACGCCTTGGCGATATGGATGTATTCAGCATTTTGGAAGAAGATGATACAGCTTATGTAAATTACCTGTCGGTAAGCAACGGTACCATTGTGCTGACAAAAACAATAATACTTACAAAAAAATTAGGCGAACCTGCCACAGAAGTATTGGGCTTTGCGGCTGCGCAGCTAAGAGAAACTTTCAACAGCGAAGCCAAAGAAATAGTTGCCCCATTTGAAATAGAGTTCCCCGGGAAAGATGTAACAGTAACTGTTCCCAAAGGCGGCGACAAAAAGAAATTATTGGAGCTTTCAGAAAAAAATGTTTCGTATTTCAAGGAAGAATTAAAACGGAAAAAATTACTCCACCTTGAAGACAAGCCAGCTGACGAAATAAAAAATGTATTGCAGCAACTGCAGGCTGATTTGCATTTAAAAGACATACCCCGGCATATTGAATGCTTTGACAACTCTAATTTTCAGGGAAGCTTCCCGGTATCAGCAATGGTATGTTTCAAAAATGGCATGCCAAGCAAAAGCGATTACCGAAAGTATAATGTAAAGACAGTAATTGGGCCTAATGATTTTGCAACCATGAAAGAGGTTGTGTACCGCCGTTACAAAAGGTTAACTGATGAAGGAGGGACGCTTCCGCAACTAATAATAATAGATGGCGGCAAGGGTCAGTTAAGCGCCGCAATGGAAAGCATAACAGGACTAAAGCTGGACGGGAAAACAACATTGGTCGGGCTTGCAAAAAATGAAGAGGAAATATTTTTTTATGGCGACAGCCAGCCGGTAAAATTGCCCTGGGGCAGCGAAAGCCTGAAACTGATAAGAAGGATAAGGGACGAAGTACACAGGTTTGGCATAACGTTCCACCGCAACCAGCGCAGCAAAGGAAGCCTTAAAAATGAGTTGGAAAATATTCCGGGCATTGGCAAGTCATCCATCGATACGCTGCTAAAAAAATTCAAATCAGTAAAAAAAATAAAGGAAGCCTCCACTGGCCAACTGGAAGAGGCAATTGGAAAATCAAAAACCAAAATACTTACAGAGAGTTTTAAGAAAAGTGTTTCAGCACGTTAATCGCTGCGCTGCCCTTGTTCAATAAAAGGCCAATACTCAATAAATAACCTGTTTGGGTTGTGAAGGCAAAAAAAATGCCCCCGAAATTGGGGGCAAATATTTTTTATGTTTTTATTAGTAGCTCCACAAATCAAGCTCATAATTAAAAATCTTTTCCTTTATCCTTTCTCCTTCAAGCAACTGGAATACGCCATTTTCTTTAAGGCCTGGTTGTTGTGAAATTTGAACGTCCATTGGGTTGTCAATAGTGCTTTTTATGATGCGGCCGCTGAACATCCTGTTTTCGAACAATTCTTCCCATGTCATCCTTGCGCCAAAGTTTTTGCCATTATACACTTCGTATTTTGCAAAAATCGGGCGAAGGTCTGGGTAGTACACCCAAAAAAGAGGGTAAGCCTGGTCTCCGATTTGCACACCGGCAGAAGTAAACATTTTTTGAACCGGAGCAATACCCAGTATTCTCCAGAATAACCTTGAAGCCTCTTTGTCAAATACCACTTCTTCTTTGATTTGGAACTTATAAAATGAATCAAGGTTTACTTCGTTCTGAACCGTTTTCTGGCCAACCACATTGCCCAACGAGTCATAAATATCTGTCGTTATTGAGCCGCCCGTTACTACTTTAGAAACTTCATCAAGCGTAAGAGGAGTGGTAAACCTGTCGTCAATATTACTGAATGCAGTAACATCGCCATCTTGTATTGCTTTTAGCAATATTGAGATAAAGCGCTGGTTGCCGCTGTTTTCATCCGCTTTGTAACGGAAAGGGAGGTTAATTTTTTCCCTTGCGTCTATTTCACGCCAGATTTTGTGGCGGTAAACAGCGTCATCAACCCTCAGGTGCTCATATGCAAGCGGGCTCCTGTCAAGAATATCCCTCCTGTCCACAGCATCTTCAGGGCGCAATGACTTTTTCACTTTTGGGATTGGCAAACTATCCGGCACTTTTGCAGGCTCAGGAGTTGCTGCTACAGCAACGGTAGAATCAACCTGTGGCGCAGGGCTTACTGTTGCCTTGGTTTTTCCCTTGGTGTTTTTTCTTACAGTGGTATTGCCTCTTTTTGTAGAGCTGCGTTTCTTCTTTTGTGCTTCGGCAACATTAGAAATGGCGATGCAGAAGAAAACAAATAAGCATACCCTGATCAATGTCTTTTTCATAGATATAAAATTAAATTTATTTTAATAGGAATCCGGGAGCCTGAATTGTCCTCTTGCTACCGTCAGGACCTATTACCTGTATTTGGTCAAAAATTACAGATGAGCCTGGCTGGCACTTTGCCAGTTGCGCTATACCTGCTAAACTATTGCTGTTAATCGTTACAGGCTGAGGTATCGGAAAACCAGCTCCGGTAAAATAAAGCGTTGCTCCCACTACATTAAAACGGGCATCAAAGTCAAAGTTTTCCAAATCGGCACGGCAGAACTGCTGTGCTTTGAATACTGCTGCCTGAATAGCGCCGCCTGCGCTTGGGCCTACTTTGAAAACCGGGTCAGGAATCCTTTTTACACGGAATTCGAAATCTGTCCTCTTGCCATCTGCTGTAACACTTAACGTTGCTTTTCCGATT
>CAYRRL010000090.1:0-9074 GCA_964426665.1 uncultured Ferruginibacter sp.
CCTTCAAGGAAAGAAATCAAGTCTTCTTTGCAATCGAAACCTGCATGGTCGCAACCAATGGCAACGGTCAGATTTAAATTAAATGGACACATACCAATTTATAAAAAAAAAAACAAATACCTGGCCATAAAAGTCCCAATAAAAAACGACTGGCAACAATATAAACAATAGCTTTAACAGCCACTCATAAATATTGCCTGTTTGCTGTTTTATACTGGCTTCAACGGGCATGCAAATGATATTTTTACAAACAGTTTAAACCTATATCTTCGCAAAAATTTTTTGCAATGCTGCCAAAGTTCAAACGTGTATTACTAAAATTATCCGGCGAATCGCTGATGGGCGACAAAAATTTTGGGCTGGACAGCGATGTGCTTTCAAGGTATGCACAGGACATAAAAAGCATAACCGAGCTGGGCGTGCAGGTAGCCATTGTAATTGGCGGCGGCAATATTTACCGCGGCATGAACGAAAGCGAAACCGGTATTGAAAGGGCGCACGGGGATTATATGGGGATGCTGGCTACGGTTATAAATGGCATGGCATTGCAGGCGGGGCTTGAAAAAGCCGGCGTTTACACCAGGCTGCAGAGCGCTATTAAAATGGAACAGATTGCAGAGCCGTATATCCGGCGCCGGGCTATGAGGCATTTGGAAAAAGGCCGTGTGGTGATATTTGGCGCCGGCACGGGCAACCCATATTTTACAACAGATACTGCAGGTTCATTAAGGGCTATTGAAATAAAGGCCGAAGTAATTTTAAAAGGCACAAGGGTTGACGGCATCTACACAGCCGACCCGGAAAAAGACCCATCCGCAAAAAAATATTCTGCCATTACTTTCAACGAATGCATCAGTAAAAACCTGAAGGTAATGGACATGACAGCTTTTACGCTTTGCATGGAAAATGAATTGCCCATTATTGTATTTGACATGAACACACCGGGCAATTTACTGAAAGTGGTAACAGGGGAAAAGGTGGGCACGCTGGTGAAAGGGTAATTATCAAAAACGTTCTTCTTAAAAAACAAAAGCTTCCGCAAAAATGCCGGAAGCTTTTTTATATAATGAAAACCACGTTTGCTATTTTAAATCCACCCTTATGCCAAGGCGCAGGCCAATGGTGGTGAATTTTTCCTGTATCGAAAGCGTTTCCCTGTTCATCGGGGCAAAGTTGTAGCGTACATAAGGCTCTGCAAGGAAATGGCACCTTTCACTGAATTTGTAATACAATGAAGCCGCTGCCGTAAAGCCAATGCCAATATTTGTTTTATATTGATAATCGCTGTTTGCATTGCTGCCGCTGCCAAATTTTACAGGAGAGCCGTCTACGCCAATAGTTTCACCATTTTGCCAGCTATAAATATTTATCACAGGGCCGGCATTAATATTTGCATGAAAATTGGTATTGCCCATTTCGTAGCCGATGGCAACCGGCACATCAATGGTACGGTAATGGTTGTATGAATTGCGGTAGCGGGTGCCACGTACATAATAACTGTCGGTAGTATCGCCCTGGTTATTTATCACATAAACCAATTGCACCACATTGCCCTGTGCGTAAGAAAACTTTTCGTTCACCTGGCTAAAGTTAAACCCGGCCCTTATGCTCATGCCATTGCTGAACACCTTTGTATAACGAAGCCCGGCACTGTACGCTGAGTGGTAACGCAGGCTGCCTTTCCTTACAGCTACTAAAGACGAGTTGGCAGTGTCGGTATATTTTTTAATAGCATAATCAGGGCTGATGTACGCTTCAAAATAAGATTGGTTGCCTGAGGGGCTGCCGGGGCACTCTTCTGAAATTTTGATAGCGTTGTTCTTTACAGGCACTATTGCCAGTTTGCCAAACAAATTCTCTTTCATCAACACGATTATGTCCCTGCTTCCAGGCATAAGCGCTACATCATTATTGCTTGCAGCGCCATCATCATCTGCTATTGCCGCATCATCGCCAGCAGAAGCATCAGGTTCAACAGCGCCGGTATTAACTATCGCCTTTTTCTTTTTATTCAAAGGCAATGGTTTGCTATACGTTTTGCTTGAAGAAACTTTATTTATGCTAGCATTATCTTTCTTATCAGGCGAAGCCGCAACGGTAGTATTAGCATTATTGCCATTCGCTTTTACACTTTCCGGCCTGCTTTCTTTGCCTATTGTGTTTTCATCTTTGGCAACAGCTTTTTCTATTTTGCCATTTGATTCCAGGGCTGCCAGTTCGCTGTTCTTTTCTAAAACAGCGGCAGGTTCTGTGTTTGCAGTTGCCTGCCTGCTGCCATTATTTTCACGGGCAATATTTTGAGCAGTATCTTTTTGGCTAACCAAGAAATATGCGCCGCCGGCAACAAACAGCAGGGCAACCAATGCCAGCAGGGCTTTCCTTTCATTCAGCCAAAAACCAGCAGGCCTTTTCTTTTTTTGTTGTGCAGCAATATTTTCCCAGATATGCGGCGGCACTTCCGGCGAATAACCGCTGAACGAATCTTTCAGGAAATCATCAAAATTGTTTTTGCTCATACTGCTATCTTTTGCAGTTCCAAAATTTGTTTTTGCAGCATATTCCTTGCTTTTACCAACTGGCTGCGGCTGGTGCCCGGCTGTATGCCCAGCATTTCCGCAATTTCTTCATGCTGGTAACCCTCTATCACATGCAGGTTGAATATTACCCTGTAGCCATCCGGCAAATCATTTATCAGCCTCAATAAATCCTTTTGGCTCAAATGCGAATATGCCGAAGGCCCTTCAGCATTTTCGTACTCTTTCACATGCTCAATGCCATTCACTTCCTTTTCGTACCGCATCAGGCTGTATTTTTTTAAGGCCGTGTTCACCACAATTCTCCGTATCCAGCCTTCAAAAGAGCCTTCGAACTTAAACTGCCCTATCTTATTAAACACTTTTATAAACGCATCCTGCAATATATCCTCGGCATCGGCACTGGTACGGGCATAGCGGTGGCAAACGCCCAGCATACAGCTGCTGTAACGGGTGAACACCTCCTTTTGGGAAGCGGCATCTCCCCTGATGCAGGCCCTTATCAATTGTTCTTCCGTCAATATCCCGATGGTTTTGAAGCCGGGTTGCAGCGATTAGATACGCCGCTCGAGCATTATGCTGCCCGGCTGGCAAATTTTTGTTAATAGTAAGTTACAGAAAAAATTTGGAGTAATGCTACGCAAGGTAGCTGGCTTTGTTGACGGCTTTTTAGCTTGAGGGGCCTAAAAAGGCCGGCTATCTTATTGAGCCTTAACAAAACAAGGTTGACAACTGAATAGCCTTTCGGTTATCCAATTATCAACCTCATTAATTTATTGTACAATAAGCTTATGCTTTTTTAGCAGCAGCTTTCTTTTTGGCAGCAGGTTTTGCTGGCCTTGATTTGCCAAAAGAAGCCTTTGCAATTTTGCCTTTCTTGGTTTTTATATCTCCACGTCCCATAGTAATGTTATTTTTTGTGTTTTATTATTAAAAAAGCAAGGTGCTTTGCATCTTGCTTTTTTAACGTGGCTTTGCAGTTGTTACAGTTTTGCAGACAATTCTTTGCCCGCTTTGAATTTAGCTACTTTTTTAGCTTTGATTTTGATAACAGCGCCAGTTTGTGGGTTGCGGCCATTGCGGGCAGCCCTTTTAGAAACTGAAAAAGTACCGAAACCAACGAGGGTTACTTTGCCGCCGCCTTTCAATGTTTTAGTAACTGCTTCTACAAAAGAATCCAGTGATGCATTAGCTTGTGTTTTAGTGATGCCTGCGTCGTCAGCAACTTTAGCGATTAATTCTGCTTTGTTCATAGTTGTTTTTTTAGAAAATTTTATGAGAGGCAAATATAGAAGGTTTTTGATTGCAGCAAATTTTTTTTGAAAAAAATAATATGTTGCAAAAAACGCTGAAATGCCCAATTGGCGTGGGCTGCAAAGGAAACAGGAAAACTGGTTTTGGTTTAATTCAACAAGCTGTTGACCTGAAATGCAGTGCAGCAAAGGGTTTCGGGAAACAACCGCTGCAATGCAATACCCGTGCGGCTTTCAGGGGAATATACAAACCATTTTATTTTTGAAACTGGATTTTTTTTATTTCGCACATTTAATCAACAACCTGCATCACACTGCGGAAAGCAATAAAACGGTTGCCCCATTTATCAAATGAACGCTGGCGCATTTCTGGCGCATGCAGCTCAATATACTTATCATACATGGCTTTGCTTTCCGCAAAATACTGGATGGCATACGTTGGGCCCTCGCTGTCGTCAACTTCCAGCAACCTTAATACATTGGCTTTTATAAAACAACCTGTGCCTATTACTTCAGGTATATGAATACCCTGCAACCAATCCAGCCATTGCTGGTGTATTGCTTCTTCCAGTTGAATGGTAACGTTGTAAATAATCATGTGGTATCAAATTACTTTTTCAATTCAAGGTACACCGGGCAATGGTCGCTGTGCTTTACATCAGGGAAAATATCTGCATCTTTTAATTGTTTTCTTAATGGCTCTGTAACTGTGATATAATCAATGCGCCAGCCTTTATTGTTCAAGCGCACAGAAGGGAAACGCTGGCTCCACCAACTGTATCGGTGTGGCTCAGTATGAAAAACCCGGAATGTATCAATCCATCCATCAGCCAAAAATTTTGTCATCCATTCCCTTTCTTCCGGTAAAAAACCGGATGAGTTTTTATTGCCCTTCGGGTCATGTATATCAATTTCATTGTGTGCAATATTGTAATCGCCGCACAAAATTATTTTCGGGTGTTTCTTTTTTAGTTCCTTCAAATATTTATGAAATGCGCCAAGCCATACATACTTGAACAGTTGCCTTTCATCGCCGCTTGTTCCTGATGGAAAATAAGCATTAATCAATCTTATATCGCCAAAATCCAATTGTATCACACGCCCCTCATTGTCGCTTTCAATATGCCCGTTGCCAAGTACTACATTATCTGGTTTTATTTTTGAAAACACCGCCACGCCGCTGTAGCCTTTCTTTTGTGCGCTGAACCAATGGTGGTGAAAACCCAATGCTTCAAATTGCTTTGCATCAATATCGTCTTTGGTGGCTTTTGTTTCCTGCAGGCAGATGATGTCGGCCGGGTTTGTTTTTAGCCAGTCTGTAAAGCCTTTTTTTACTGCGGCACGTATGCCGTTTACATTATAAGAAATGATACGCATGGCGATGTTAAATTGTGGTGCATAGTTACAAAAAAGAGATAACTTCAATGGGCGGGCTATGGAAGAAATAAAAAATTTTGAAACATTTTATGCTGTTGCAATAGAACCCAGCCTGGCTTCTTTCAGGCAAACAGAAAAAGAAGTGCGCCAATGGAAAACTGCGGCTATGCTTGCAGCCATTGTTTTTGTTCTTTCGGCATTTGCAAGCGTGGCTGGCATTGCATCCGTCAATTTTAATCCTGTCTGGATTGGGGCGGCAGCATTGCTCATCATAAGCACATATAAATTTTACAGGAAAGAAAATTCATTGGTTGATGATTACAAAGAAAGGGTTGTAAAAACAATTATTGAATATTTAGGTGCCGGGCTTGAGTACAAACCTGATTTAACCATTCCCCAAAGGGAATATGTACAAAGCAGTTTGTACAGGAGGAATTATGATTATTATGAGGGCGATGATTTAATTAAAGGCGCATACAAAGGCGTTTCATTCCATTGCTCTGAACTGCATACAAAGCGTGATGATCGCCACCATCTTTAAGGGGTTGTTTTTTGCAGCGGCTGTGAATGCACGATACACGGGCGGCACTTACATATGGCTAAAAGGCCATGAGCAATTGGGCGCAAGCATTGCTGATGAAGAATACAGGCTGCTGCCTTTCCCCAGCACAAGGCATATACAAACAGGCAACACAGTTTTTGATGATGTTTACACAGTTTATACAACAAACCCAACAGAAGCAAGAGCTATTGTAAATGAAGGCTTGCAAAATGATTTATTGAAATTCAGGCAACAGGTAAAACGAAATGTTACTTTTTCTGTTGTAATGGGTAAATGCTATGCGGCTATTCCTGTAAAAGTAAACTTGTTTGAAGTACCGGAAGATTTGGGAAGCAAAGAAGAGATAAAGAAGCACTTTTTTACTGTGTTGCTTGTGCTCAGCATCATCAACCAATTAAATTTAAAAAAACTGGTGTAAAAGCAAAAGGCAACCCTTTTCAGGGTTGCCTTTTACTAAAATGAAATCAATTCTATGTATACTGTGGCATTATCCCTTTAGCCAGTTCTGTCATTTTCTTCAAGCCGTCTTCAGGTAAATTCCCTTTTTTGAATTCGCCTAAAATTTCAGGGTGCTTGTTTTCCATTTCCATTAAGAAGTGCTCTTCAAATGCTTTCACATTTTTCACTGCCACATCTTTCAACAAGCCCTGCGTACCAAGATAGATAATCGCAACTTGCTTTTCAACAGGGAATGGAGAATACTGTGCCTGTTTCAACACCTCCACGTTCCTTGCGCCTTTGTCAATTACGTTTTTAGTAGCAGCATCCAAATCGCCACCAAATTTTGAGAAGGCTTCCAACTCACGGTAAAGCGCCTGGTCAAGTTTCAATGTACCAGCTACTTTCTTCATTGATTTAATCTGTGCGTTGCCACCCACACGGCTTACACTGATACCTACGTTGATTGCCGGGCGGATACCAGAGTTGAAGAGGTTACCTTCAAGGAATATCTGGCCGTCGGTGATAGAAATTACGTTGGTTGGGATATAAGCAGATACGTCACCAGCTTGTGTTTCAATAACAGGCAATGCCGTTAATGAGCCACCGCCTTTCACCAAATGCTTGATTGAATCTGGAAGGTCATTCATTTGCTTAGCGATATCGTCCCTTGAAATAACTTTTGCAGCTCTTTCAAGCAAGCGGCTGTGCAAGTAAAATACGTCACCAGGATAAGCTTCACGGCCTGGCGGGCGGCGAAGCAACAGGGAAACCTCACGGTAAGCCACAGCCTGTTTTGACAGATCATCATAAATGATCAATGCAGGGCGGCCGGTATCACGGAAGAACTCACCAATAGCAGCACCAGCAAATGGGGCATAGAACTGTAATGGAGCCGGGTCAGAAGCAGAAGCAGCAACAATGGTTGTATAAGCCATAGCGCCATTTTCTTCCAGCGTCTTCATAATACCAGCGATGGTAGAAGCTTTCTGGCCAATTGCTACATATATGCAGTAAACAGGCTTGCCTGCTGCGTAAAATTCTTTTTGGTTGATGATAGTATCAATAGCGATAGCTGTTTTACCAGTTTGGCGGTCGCCGATGATAAGCTCACGCTGACCACGGCCGATTGGAATCATCGCATCAATTGATTTGATACCTGTTTGCAATGGTTCTTTCACCGGCTCACGGAAAATTACGCCTGGCGCTTTACGCTCCAAAGGCATTTCGTATAATTCACCAGTAATTGGGCCTTTGCCATCAATTGGCTCGCCGAGTGTATTGATAACACGGCCGCTCATGCCATTGCCAACTTTAATAGAAGCAATTTTATCAGTGCGCTTTACTTTATCGCCTTCTTTTATTTCGCTGCTGTCGCCCATCAATACCACACCCACATTGTCTTCTTCAAGGTTCAAAGCAATTGCTTTTACGCCGTTTTCAAACTCTACCAGCTCACCGCTGCGTACATTGTTAAGGCCGTACACACGGGCAATACCATCACCCACCTGCAGTACTGTGCCTACTTCAGAGAGATTGGCGCCTGCATTGAAGTTGCTTAACTGCTGGCGCAGTATCGCCGAAATTTCATCTGGTTTAATATCTGCCATAATTATCTATTTTAAAAAAATTGTTGTTATCGTATTTTTTGTATGTACACGTTTTCGAGGAATTGCTTTTTGATGTCTTTCAAATCCCTCAATATGCTTGCATCAACTAATTTATCCTGCATTTCCAAAGTAAACCCTCCAATCAATTCATCCTTCACCATTGTTTCCAGTTCTATATTTTGAATAGGAGTTGATGATTTTACTTTATTGATGATATAATCTTTTACATCATCCCCAACTGGTGTTGCCGTAGTCAACTTTACTTTGTAAATACCTTTGATGGCATTGTATTGGTCAATAAATGCGTTGGCTATTTCAGGCAAAACATTTTCCCTGCTTTTATTTACAAGCAATTTGATAAATGTAGATGTGATGCTGCTGATTTTTCCAGTAACAACTGCATCTAATATTTTTTCTTTTGTAGTAGGCTTTATGATTGGGCTGCGTAATAAAGCAGTGAAGTCGGGATTGGTTTTGCATATTGATTGCAACAGCTTCATATCTGTGCACACCGCATCTAACTGGTTTAGCTCTGTCGCTAAATCCAATATACTTTTTGCGTACCTGCCTGCTAAACGTGGGTTTTGCATCCGAGTTATGAATTATAAGTTATGAATTATGAGTTTGCCGCTCTTAATTCTTCACTTTTTTAAATTTTTAATTCAACTTGGCGTCGTTAGCCAGTTGTTTGATATATGTTTCCTGCCCAGCTTTATCACCAAGCTCCCTGCGTAATACTTTTTCGCTCACTTCAATCACCAAATTACCAACCTGGTTTTTCATATCCACTAAGGCAGCCATTTTTTGGTTATTGATAGAAGCCTGTGCGTCTGCAATCATTTTTGCTTTTACTTCGTTGGCTTCTTCTTTGGCTTGTGCAATGATTTTGTCTTTTGTGTCTTTTGCTTCCTTCAGCATCACAGCCCTTTCTTCACGGGCCTGCGCCAGCAATGCTTCGTTTTCGTTTTTCAACTGTGCCATTTCAAGCTTTACTTTTTCAGCAGTAGCAATGGAGTTGGCAATGTTTGTTTCCCTGTCGTTAAGGCCTTTAATTATTGCTGGCCACGCCATCTTTTTCAGGATGAAAAACACCACTAAAAAAGCTACAAGTGTCCAAACCAACAAGCCTAAATCTGGAGTAAGTAATTGCATTTTCTAAAAATTAAATCTGTTCAATATTGTGATTCCGTACAAGAGCCGATAGCTATCGGCTGCGACGCCAATGAAGCTGAATAATGCACAAAAGCCGGGCCCCAAAAATTTTTTAAAAGACTGCATCCTCCGCCCTGTGCTTTGGATG
>CAYRRL010000091.1:0-9016 GCA_964426665.1 uncultured Ferruginibacter sp.
ACGTCCTTCCCCACACACTCATAAGCCATTGCAGAAGAGACGTTGCTTGGAAAGAGTTTATCAATAAACGCATCTATCAGCCTTACGGCATTGTCGGCGCTCACCTGATCTTCAAGCGTGCTGAAATAACTTTGATGACGGTTGGTTCCCTGTATAAATTGCATGCCGCTTTATCTCAAAAACTATGCGCCATTTTACCTATTCGCATTCTGTGTATATTTGAGCAGCAACAAGGGTTTTTTCACAAACTCCCGTTATGCGTCATACTAAAAGAGCCCTCAAATTCAATGAGACTATTTCTATCAATATTGCTTTCTGCACTGTTTACTATCTCATTAGGACAGCGTAATCAGGGCAAAGAACTTATTAAACAAGTTGACAACTTAATTTCAGGCAATTTGAAAAATTATGCACCTGGCTGTGCTCTTTTAGTTGCAAAGAAAGGCGAGGTTCTTTTAGAAAAAGGATATGGAATTGCAAATCTTGAACTGAATGTACCTATGAAGCCAGAAATGGTTTTTAGGATTGGTTCAATTACAAAACAGTTTACTGCAATAGCAATTCTTCAATTGGTGGACAAAGGAAAAATTGAATTAACAGACAGTATTCAAAAATTCGTAAAAGGTTTTCAGTCTAAAGGCAAAACAATAACCATTGAAAACTTATTGACACACACATCTGGCCTTAAAGCTTATGAGGAAATTGACGTAAAGATTCCTAATGCCATGCGAATTGAGTTTTCGCCAAAAACAGTTATTGACAGTTTAGATAAGCTTTCCTTAGACTTTGATCCAAACACAAAATATAAATATTGTAATTCAAATTACTTTCTGTTAGGTTATATAATTGAACAGGTGTCCGGAAAAACATATCCGCAATATCTCAAAGAGAATATTCTTGACCCTGCAGGGCTCAACTCAACATTTTATGAAAACACAGCAGAAATAAAACTTAACAGAGCCAATGGTTATTCATTTTCAGATGGCAAATATTGGAACGCAGATTTTATTAGTATGTCACTTGTATATGGGGCAGGCGCATTACGTTCAACTGTTTCTGATTTATACAAATGGCACCAAGCACTCTATGAAGGGAAGCTATTAAAGAAAGAGTTATTTTTAAAAGCTATTCAGCCATATAAGCTTGCTGGCGGTAAGCAAATTGAGTATTGCTATGGCTTTTTCAATAAAACAGAAAATGGCATTAATTCTATCGGGCACGGTGGTGCAATTGACGGCTTTAGGGCAATTGAAATGTATTATCCTAATCAAGACATTTTTATTGCATTATTGTGCAACAGCGGGACAGACAATTTTGAAAGGTTTTTTCAAAGTATTTCCAATATTATTTTAGGCGTTGAAGCAGAAAACGAACAAAAAGAAATCAAACTCAGTGGCGAGACTCTTGATAGTTATATTGGCACATACAAAAATGACAAGTATAACGTAAGCATAAAAATTTACAGAGCAAATGGGAGAATTTATGGAGACCTTTCCAATGGCACAGGTTCATTCTTAATGTTTATGGCTTTTACAGACACTAAATTTTTATTGCCAGACATACAGAGAATTAGAACAACCGCAGACTTCATAAAAGAAAATGGAAAGGTGACAAAAGTAATTTTGACTCAAGAACAACCTGTGGAGTTCATAAAAATTGAGTAGAGACATCATTATCCAGTATTACTGAACGGGCAATTTGTAAAATACAGACAGGCACAAAACCAACCGCATTAGCCGCTACGAGCCTTTAGCCATCATCCAAACCGTTCTTCAATCGGCTTTGCAATTGCAAATAAAAAATTGCCATCTTTAAGTTGGTTCAGCAGCAAATGCTGTCCATTGCAAATAAGCAAGCACTATAATACAGAAAGCCCATGAGTTTTACCCGCCGTAAATTCCTGCACAGTTCCATCATTATCGGCTTTGCCATAGCTACAAAAAAAGGTTGGGCAAACAGGCAGCCCACACCCGCTATTGAGCGCCGGGGGCTCTTTCCGCAGGGCGTGGCATCGGGCGACCCAACAGCCAGCAGCGCCATCTTGTGGACGAGGCGCCCGCCTGCAGAGGGCAGCACCGCCAAAAAGCTGGTTGTTGAAATTTCAGCAACGCCTGAGTTTAAAAAAATATTGGCAGGCGGCACGGCCAATATCAGTGCAGCGTCAGACTGGACATGCCGCTTTCTTGCCCGGGGCCTTAAGCCAAACCGTGAGTATTGGTACCGATTTATTGACGAGTATGGCTTTGCCAGCAGGGTTGGCCGTACCATCACGGCACCCGGCAACAATGCGGACACGCCTGTGCGTTTTGCTTTTGTAAGTTGCCAATGCCCCAACGAGGGCGCCCTTAATGCTTACCGTAAAATGATATTTGAAGACGGGGCAAAGCCCGCAGGGGAGCGGCTCAACTTTGTGTTGCACCTGGGCGATTTTATATATGAAGTTACCTGGTATGCCGAAGACAACCCGGAGGGCAACCGTGGGCGCCGCATCAGGAACCTGTACAAGTTTCCGCAGGGGCGCAAGGTTAGCAATTTTCACCTGCCCGTTACGCTGGAGGATTACCGCACGCTCTACCGTGCCTATCTGGAAGACCCGGATTTGCAGGATGCCCGTGCCCGTTGGCCATTTGTATGTGTGTGGGATAACCACGAATTTGCCTGGGCAGGGTATCAGAGCCAGTATGTGGCAGGCGGCGGCTACAATGCACCTGCGCAAAACCAAAAAGTATTTGCCAACCAGGCCTGGTGGGAGTTTATGCCTGCCATGGTAGAACAGCCCGGCAACCCAAAGCTTGAGCAATTCCGGGCGCCGGCAGTGGTGGATACACCCATGGAGCAGTTTAACGAAGACGGGCTTTCGGAAGAGCCAAACAACCTGCTGGCGATTAACAGCCTTAAGATACAACGTGTGCTCCGTTGGGGCAGGAATGTTGATTTACTGCTCACAGACAATTGGTCTTTCCGTTCGCCTGATATGTCAAGCGATGATTTCAGCACCCCGGAGTATCCCAGGGTCTTCCCGCAAATACCTGGTGAAATTATGGATTATGGGCGCCACTATAATGGCGGCAAGCCACCGGATACGATTCGTTTCAACGGCAAAGACTATCCGAACCCCACAAAGGATGTTCATGCACAAACTTTTTTAGGTAGCCAGCAAAGGGGATGGTTCTTAGAACAACTCGGTGCTTCTGCTGCACGCTGGAAAATATGGGGGCACACTTTTGGCACTATGGAATTGCGTGGCGATTATCAGAATTTACCCGGCGAATTGGGCGCTAAGTGGCCTAAAGAGGCGGGGTATGCACAAATGGACAGCCGTTTCCCCCGTGATAAAGACCTGATATTTGATTTTATAAAAAGCCAAAAAATAACAGGTTTTTGTGTTGTAGCAGGCGACCGCCATGCGTTTCATGCCGGGTTGGCCTGCAAGGCGCTGCCGCCTAAGGAATACGAGCCGTTGGGCGTGGAATTCATTACCGGTTCCATATCGCAGCAAACGCTTCAGGAAGTAATGGAAGTAACCATGAAAAAGGATCATCCGAAACGTGTGCTGCACCTGATAGACAAACCCGATGGCACAGTAATACCTTCTATGAATGTTACTCCTTTGCATGGTGTGCTTTCTACTTTAAAGCTGAAGGAAACGGGGGATATGAAGCAGGCCCGTGCGGTGAGGAACCCCGATGTGGCGCCGCACTTGTCATTTGTTGATTTTGGCGGCCACGGCTATGGGCTGGTTACTGCCACTTCCGATTTGCTTTCAACAGAGTTTGTATGCATACCGCGGCCTTTTGAAAGCAGCGGGCGGCCTGATGGCGGGCCTTTGACGTACCGTGTTGTGCACCGCACCCGTTTATGGAAGGCAGGCGAGGCGCCTAAGCTTGAGCAGGAAATTCTTGAAGGCAACCCGGAGTATTGCATTTGAGTTATTGGTTGCACCGATTTGCGGGGAACGGGAAGACAAGCGTGAATAGTTGCCCAACTTATTGGGGCACGCATTGACTTGATAAGCGGTTGCCGGCAACATCTGTAAAGATGTGTGAAGGCCCGTCTTCGCCGCAATAAACTTGTGGGGTTGGCACATTGCCATTGCTATCTACGCCAAAGGTGCAGTAGTAGCAGGTTTTGGATTTGCTGCAGGATGAAAGGGAAGCTGCAAAAAGGATGATGGCAATGATTAGTTTCATAAAAATTTAAGTTATAGCCTTTCAATATTAAATACAATATTGGATATAACATAATTTACCTGAATTGTATTGCCTTTACCGGCTTTACTTTCTTCACCAGCAATGTTGGTATTATTAATGTGGCAAAGCATACCGCAAGCGTTGCTAAGCACACCAGCAGCACCTGCCACCACACCACCTGTGCATGGGCGCTGCTCATGTAGTATGCTTCTTCGTTTAATTTGATAAAGCCGGTTTTTTCCTGCAGCCAGCAAATGCCAAGCCCAAGCAATGTGCCTGCCACCACGCCAACAGAAGCAATTAAAATAGTGTTGTACAAAAATATTTGCTGAATCAGCCAGTTGCTGGCGCCTACGGCTTTTAGTATGCCTGTCATCCTTGTTCTTTCTAAAACAATAATTAATAAACAGGTGATGAGGTTTACCACGGCCACTACCATCATTATCCCAATTAAAATAAACTTGATACGGCTTTGCAGCGCCAGCCAGTCGAAGATGTTGGGGTTTATCTCCCGGTATGTTTTGCTGTTCCAGCCCTGCGGCGTTTCTTCCCTTATCTTTTTATCAACTTCTTCTGCTTTTGTAAAATCTTTTAAGAACACTTCGTAGCCGCCAATCTGGTTGGGGTTCCAGTCGTTAAGGCGGCGTATGAGGTTAATATCGCAAATGCCCAGTTGCTTGTCGTATTCTTCAATGGAGGTTTTGTAAAGCCCTGCCACAGTTAGTTTCCTTGCCCGTTTGCTGCCGTCTTTTTGCACAAAAAAAGAAAGTATCTTATCGCCCGTTTTTACTTTTAGCTCGTTGGCGATGTAAGAGGAGATATTGATTTCGTCGCTGTAGCCGCTGTCGGGTATGGATACCCATTTTCCCTCTGTTAAAAAGGGGTTAAGCCTTTTGCTGTTAAACGATTTGTCAACGCCTTTTACAATGATGCTTTCAATATCATCGCCATAAGTAAGTATAACCAGTTTGGTGGCATAGCGTTCTACTGATTGTATTTCGGGCAGGCTTTTAAGGTAGTTTTCTACTGAGTCGCTTTTGGTAATTACATAATCTTCGGCAGTGCTTACCCTGTTTTATATATCCTGCTGCACATGCAGGTGCCCCTGCAGGCTGAATACTTTGTTGCTCACCACATATTCAAAGCCATTAAAAAAACTAAGCGCCACTATCATTACTGCCACGCTGATGGCAGTGGCAGCGGTGGCCAATCTTATAATAAAACGTGAAAATGTCTTTTCACTGTTAAATGATATCCGCTTTGCAATAAAGGCAGAGAGGTTCAAAGGAATAATTTTTGTTACCTTTCAAAAATAAATATTTTAATCAGCACATGGCTTTTTTTAAATCGTTGCCCGTTTTTGTTTTTTTATTGGTTTGCAGCAAAGCAATGGCACAGGCAAACCCCGATGCTGTGTACAGCGATAAAATACATACGGCCCGTTTGTTTATGTATGGCAACCAGGAGGGCATGCCCATTTACAAACTCAACAGCGGCGACAGGATGGAGCTTCATTTTGATGACATGGATGCCAATGTGAAAAGCTATTACTACACTTTCCAGTTGTGCGATTACAACTGGCAGCCGGTAAACATCAGCCAGTTCGACTACATAAAAGGCTTTACGCAGCAGCGTATTATCAATTACCGTTTTTCTTCTATTGCCTACACCCGCTACATACATTACCAGGCCATATTGCCCGATGCTAACTCAATGCCATCCAAAAGCGGCAACTATATGCTGAAAGTATACCTTGATGGCGACACAACAAAAACAGTTTTTACAAAAGGGCTGTTGGTGCTGCAATCCAAAGCATCTGTAAGCGCACAGGTGATACAGCCCTTTGGGCCTTCTGTATTCAATACGCACCAGCGTATTAAGCTTAGCGTGAATGTGCAGGGCTTAAACAGCTTTGATGCCAACAGGCAGGTAAGGGTGGTGGTGATGCAAAACAACCGATGGGACAATGCGCAGGGCAATGGCGTGATGCCAACATTTGTGAGGGGCACTGTTTTAGAATACAATACAGAAAACAGTTTTGTTTTTCCGGGAGGCAAAGAGTGGCGCTGGCTTGACCTCCGCAGCCTTCGTTTATTGAGCGACCGCATTGACAGGAAGGAAGATAAAAAAACAAGCGTGGATATTTACATGAAGCCGGATATTGACCGCAATGGCCAGCGCTATATTTATTACAAAGACCTGGATGGCATGTACCTTACTGAAACATACGAAAGCATCAACCCATTTTGGCAGGGCGATTATGCAACGGTGCATTTTACTTTTGTGCCGCCTTCGCAAACGGAATACAAAGACAAAGATTTGTACTTAATAGGCCAGTTTACCAATTACCAATACAGCGATAAAAACAAGATGCAGTTTAATGCCGGCAAAAATGTGTATGAAGGCACACAGTTTTTAAAGCAGGGCTATTATGATTACAGTTACATGCTTGTTGACAAAAATGGCCCATCACAAAAAACAGAGCTGGAAGGCAACTATTGGGAAACGGAAAACGTTTACACCGTTTTGGTGTATTATAAATCCTTTACAGACCAGAGCGACCAGTTGATAGGCATAGCAAGGGTTAGCTCAAGGCTCGACAGGCCAGGCATCAGTTTTTAAAAATGCGCTTATTGCGATGCAAATAAATGTTTTCTTATTGCTGCTGCTTTTGATGCATTTGCTTGGCAAAGCACAATTTTCCCCGGCACATTATTTTGACAGCCTTCCCCAATTTGAAGTTACTGGGCAGGTAAGGGCCGCCGATATTAATAATGATGGCATGCCCGATGCAATAACGCTTGTAAACCATTTCCCTGCAGACAGCATAAGGATATTTTTTGCCTTAGGCAATGGGCAGTATGCAAGGCAAACTGCTATGGCTTTTCAAAATACAGGCAGCATTGAGTATTTTGAAACTGCCGATGTAAATGCAGATGGGTGGGCAGATATTGTTGTGGCAACAAATAACGGCACCAAGCTTTCCTGGTACGAAAACAATACTGGTGTGTTTACAGAACGGCCCCTTGCCTCTGGCCTTGATTTTACCACAATGTTGCTTGTAAAAGATTTTGACCGCAATGGGCTGCCGGATATACTGGCGCTGCAGCATGTGGAGGTTGTGTTGTACCGCCAAAGCAGCCCGGGTGTTTTTATGCCGGGGAGTGTTGTGCACTCAGGCACCGAGTTTTATGCTATTGACGCCGGCTTTTATAATAGCGACAGCCTGCCTGATATATCTGTTGCCAGCGGCGGTTTTGAAGTGCTGTTGAATGCCGGCAATGGGCAATTTAACCTTCACTCTCAGGCAGGGCTTGGGCTTTGTTTTGGGCTGCAGTCGGCAGATTTAGACAACGACAGGGATATGGATATTGCCATGTATGAAACATTGAGGGGCATCCATTTTTACAGGAACGATGGCAATGGCCATTTTTCTTTTGCAGATACCATCATTAATTCATCAGACAATTTTGAAATGTTTGGCATGGCTGACTTTGATTGCGATGGCGATAAAGACGTATATACCACTATGCGCCAGTTAAGCAGGGTGGTATGGATGGAAAATAAATTGGGGGAGGGTTTTAGTTTGCCAAATACAGTGCATACCCAAAGCGGGCAGCTGGTGGCGGCGGTATATGCTGCAGATATGAATGCAGACGGCAAAGACGATATTATTTGGGGCAACAAGCGCAACGGCATTAATGATAACGTAAACGAATGCCCTTTGTGCCATTTTGCATTTGCCAGCAATATATCCGGCGCAGTGTATCAATGGGAGGCAGATACAGGCAGCGGCTATGCGCCACTGTCAGGCGGTGCAGTGTACAGTGGTGTTGGCACTAATACTTTGCATTTAACAGCGCCGCCAACAAATTGGTATGGCAACAAATACCGGTGCAGGGTAAACAACGCAATTGTAAGCAATGAGTTTGTATTGAAATTTTCAACAAGCTGGACGGGGGCATACAGCACCTCATGGGAAAACCCTCTAAACTGGGGCTGTGGAATTTTGCCTGATGCCAACACCGATGTAACTATAGAAGGCAATGTGCCCCGCCACCCACAATTAAACAGCAATGGGTTTTGCCGCAGCCTGCTGTTGCTTCCCGGCGCAACAATGTTGTGCGGTACAGGTGCAGGGCTCATTATAACAGGCAAATAAAAAACGGCCGCAATAACTATTGCGGCCATTTGTATTTTGATTGTTTATTTCTTTTCTTCCTCATGGCTTACCATCCATTGTATACCGAACTTATCGGTAAGCATCCCAAAATAGGAGCCCCAAAAAGTTTTTCCCATAGGCATGGTTACTTTGCCGCCTGCGCTAAGTGCGTTGAATAATGCATCAGCTTCAGCATCCGTATCTGCATTTACCGAAAGCGAAAAATTGTTGCCAATAACAGAAGCATGGCCAAAGGCCTCTGAACTGTCGCTGCCCATTAAAACACCATTGCCAATTGGCAGCGACATGTGCATGATTTTTTCTTTTTCGCTGTCGGGTATTGGGCCGCATTGTTCTACGGGCATGTCTTTAAACCTGCCCACATAAGGGAACTCGCCGCCGAATACTGACTTATAAAAATTAAACGCTTCTTCGCAGTTGCCTGGGAAAGTTAGATAAGTGTTGATGCTGGGCATGACTGTAGTTATTTTTGAGCGTTAAAAATAATATTTTCCATTATTGGCAAAGCACCGTTTATATATTTTATGCGCTCTTAATTTAGGTGGTTTATTTTTTTGCTTTTAACCCAACTCCTCTATATTTGCGCCCCGGCAAGTCTTATACGGCCAGCTCCTGTTGAACTCCCCCAGGACCGGAAGGTAGC
>CAYRRL010000092.1:0-7706 GCA_964426665.1 uncultured Ferruginibacter sp.
GAAAGCATGTGTCATTACATGGAACACAGCGCCGGTGTAAGCACCCACACCAAGGCCAAGGAACATATAACCCAACTGGCTAACGGTGGAGTAGGCCAGCACTTTTTTAATGTCATTTTGTTTGAGGGCAATGGTAGCGGCAAGGATTGCTGTAGCTAAACCAATGACAGCAATAACAACTTGCGTATGCTCTGCTATTGTAAATAAAATGTTGCTACGGGCAATCATGTAAATACCAGCAGTAACCATGGTGGCTGCATGTATCAAAGCGCTCACAGGTGTTGGGCCCGCCATCGCATCAGGCAACCATGTGTACAATGGGATTTGTGCACTCTTGCCTGTTGCGCCAATAAATAGCAACAAAGTGATTCCTGTAATATCAAAAAGCGTAAGTGTTGTATGTTTTACATCGGCAGACACTGCTGAGAAAACTGTATGATAATCCACGCTGCCGATTTTATTCAGCAACCAAAATACAGCCAATAAAAAGCCTAGGTCACCGATACGGTTCATGATGAAGGCTTTTTTTGCTGCATCGGTGTATTCATTATTTTTAAACCAATACCCAATCAGCAAATAAGAGCAAAGCCCCACGCCCTCCCAACCAATAAACATAATTACATAGTTGCCGCCCATTACCAGCAGGAGCATGGAGAAAACAAACAGGTTGAGGTATGCAAAATACTTTGCAAAATCCTTGCTTTCTTCTTCATGCATGTAAGAAGTTGAGTACACATGGATTAAAAAGCCAACGCCTGTTATGATCAACAAAAACAAAGAAGACAATTGGTCTATTTGAAAATCAAAACCAATTTTTAATGAATCAGTATAAATGAAGTTGAAATAATGAGCAAGATGAGTATTGCCGCCTTTTACTTGCAAAAAAACATATACGCTTAATACAAACGACGCCAGTATAACACCACTGCCAATAATGCCCACCAATGATTTTGAAAGTTGCTTCCTCAACAACCCATTGATTAAAAAACCAACCAATGGAAGGAATGGAATCAGCCAAACTATATGTAACGTATTGCCCATAAGCCTTGCCCTGCTGAGAGGGCTTTAGTGTTTTAACCTGTTTAAAAAATTTACATCCACAGAATGAATGTTCCTGTATATCATTACAATAATAGCCAGCCCTACACTTACTTCCGCTGCGGCCACCACCATGATAAAGAAAACAAATACCTGTGCTTCGCTTGCCAGTGTTGGGTTATTGGCACCCAAAGCCAAATGGTGCATTTTTGAAAATGCCACCAGCAATAAGTTGGTTGCATTCAGCATTAATTCAATGCACATAAAAATAATAATCGCATTTCGCCTTGTAAGTACGCCCACAATGCCTATGCAAAACAATGCAACTGATAAAACGATATAATAATTTATTGGCATAATGCTTTTATAATTTTACAAACACGCCCACGCCTAATGTGCTTTCCGCAGGCTTTACAGATAATATGTCGCCAATCTTTTTCCTTACCACGCCATTAAATACATCCACGGCCTTATAAGCAGCAGCTTTTGTCAAAAATTTTGTAATCAACCCTGCGCCGATTGTGCTTAACCCGCCAATCAATGCTTGTTGATAATCCTGCTTCCTGGTGGCTTTGTCAATTGCCTTTATGCTTCCATATATTGAAATGGCTGTGCCGGCCATAGCGGCAATACGGTAAATAGTGCGCCCGGTTTTGAATGTATTAAAAAGCTTCGTTGCCTCCTCATTGCCTTTTACATTAAACACTTTTGCCACGGCAAGTATTTTAGGTATGTCCACATTAGCAAGCGAAAACTTTGGCGCATACCCTTTTTTAACTGTCATTGTCTTGCCTACAATATCGCCAATGCTGATGATTGCCTTGGGGTCCAATATTTTTTTCAAATCAATTTGCGCCGAAGCTGTTTTGCCTGCTGCAACTGCTATTAATAAAACCGTTATTGCTTTTTTCATTTATCGTTGGTTAAGAATTAATTTTCTGTGAGTCCCTTTTTGAAATAACTACTGCTCCAATCATAGCACTTAAAAACAGCACACTGCTTATTTCAAACGGGAATACAAAATCAGTAAACAATGTTTTGCCAAGGTTGCTAATCAGGCCTACATCCCCGTCTTTCATTTGTGCAAGCTGGCTTACGCTGCCGCTTTTCTTTAATGCAGCCACAATCAGCAACATCAAACTTGCCCCGGCAATTACGCCGGCATACACCAGGTACTTGCTTTTATGGGGAGGCTCCGTTTCTGCATTCAAATTCATAAGCATCACCACAAAAAGGAAAAGCACCATAATAGCACCAGCGTAAACTATAATATTTACAATGGCAATGAATTGCGCATTCAGCAAAACATAATGCCCCGATATAGCAAAGAAAACAATGATGAGATAGAGGATACTGTGAACAGGGTTCTTGCTAGCCACCACCATTACTGCAGACAGCACGGCAAGAAAACTTAAAAACCAAAATAATATTTGTGTAAGGCCCATAATAGTTAGTTCGCTTCAACCAACTGCCCCCGGCAGCGGTTTTATTAAGATATCAGTTCTTTTTTATAACAACTCTACCACCCTTTGCTTTTGCATACGCTTCCGGCTCTGTCTTCGGGTTAGGAATTAATAAATCATCTTTGCCATAAATAAAACCTTTGCGCTGGTAATTAGCAGGAGCAAAAGTTTCGCTCAAATAAATGGCATCTTTCGGGCAAGCCTCTTCGCACAAACCACAGAATATGCAACGCAGCATATTGATTTCATACTTCGCCGCATATTTCTCTTCCCTGTATAAATTCTCTTCGCCATTTTTTCTTTCAGCTGCTTCCATTGTTATTGCTTCCGCAGGGCAAGCCACAGCGCACAAGCCACAAGCGGTGCAATTCTCCCTTCCCTCTTCATCACGGTTCAAAATGTGCAGCCCACGGAAAACCGGGCTGAATGGCCTTGTTTTTTCAGGGTAGTTGATTGTTGGTTTCTTTTTGAAAATGTGCCCAAACGTAATTGACATGCCTTTTAAAATTGCCGGGAGATATGCTTTCTCCAGCAAATTCATTGGCCTCCGGTCAACTTGTTTTACCCTGTTTGTTAATGGTTGCATTTACTATTTTTTGTTACACACATTTAATCTTTAATCTACATCGTTGTGTCAGCCGATAGCTATCGGCTCACTTGTACCTGCATCACTCTATTCGTCTTTTTAATTGGCTGCAAATATATTTTTATTGTATTAAAAATGCCAGCCGTTTTGTTTCAATAAAACCAGCGCTCCTGTTACCAGCATATTAAACAATGCCAATGGTATTAATATCTTCCACCCCAAACGCATCAACTGGTCATAGCGAAAACGTGGTATTGTCCAGCGCACCCACATAAACAGGAACAGGAAGAAGGCTATTTTTACAAACAGCATCCCTACATGTGTCAATGCCATCCAATTCGTCCCAACTTTTTCCAGAATGTTTGCATCATTTACAAATGGAATATCGTAACCACCAAAGAATAAACTTGCCATTATTGCACTGCTGATAAACATATTGATGTATTCGGCAAATAAATAAAACCCAAGTTTCATGGATGAATATTCTGTATGGTAACCGCCAATCAATTCATTTTCTGCTTCTGCCAAATCAAATGGTGTACGGTTACATTCTGCAAAAACGCAAATAATAAAAATCAAAAAACCCAATGGTTGTTTAATAATGTTCCAGTAACCATCAACCTGCTGACCCACCATTTCTCTCAGGCTCAGCGTTCCTGTTACCATCAGCAATGCAATCAATGCAATACCCATTGCCAGTTCATAACTGATAATTTGCGAAGCAGCCCTTAAGCCACCCATCAAAGAATATTTATTGTTGCTTGCCCAGCTTCCAATCATAATTCCATACACACCCATGCTCACTACACCAAAAATGTAAAGAATACCAATATTTACATCGGCAATCTGCAATGTAATATCCCTGTCAAAAAAATGCACTTTATCTCCCCAGGGAATAACAGCGCTGGTCATCATGGCTGTCAACATTGCCAAACAAGGCCCGAGAATAAATAAAAATTTAGACGAAAAATTAGGGATTATTTCTTCTTTAAAAAACAATTTCAACCCGTCAGCCAATGGCTGCAATATGCCAAACGGGCCAGCACGGTTGGGCCCACGCCTATCTTGCAGTATCGCAGCTACCTTACGTTCTGCAAATGTGGCGTACATCGCCACAACCAGTGATGACATTACCACCACTACAATGAGAACGAGTTTTTCAATTAATACTGCAATGTCAATTGCTAATAACATATTATTATATTAACCCGGCCTGACCCGGCGTGATTCTTATTTATTAAAAGTATCCGAATGTGCCGGCCCATTTATCTTGCTCAAATCTATTCCCGGCTGGTTCACTTTGCTTACATCATGAATATCCATTAATAATTTGGGCGTTCTTCCATCCAATACCTTCTCGACAGTTTCCTGCGGCTTCACCACGCCAACATAATGCCCTTGTGATATTACTGAATGGCGGCTCACTTTTGTTGGGCCTTCAACAACCCAATCGCTTGTTGTCTTTTTATCAAAGCGGCAGGTGTTGCAAATCCATCCGGGCTTGCCGTCAAAGCTTTGCACTTCGCCCCATTGGTCTTTTCTTGCCGTAACACGGAATACTTCATCCCCACGTAACCATAACGTTGTTTTGCCGCAACAGCCCGGTGTGGCACACTCACGGTGAGCATCAACCGGTTTTGTAAACCACACCCTGTTTTTAAAACGGAATGTTTTATCTGTCAATGCTCCAACAGGGCACACATCAATCATGTTGCCGCTGAAGTCGTTGTCGATTGCCTTAGAAATGTAAGTAGAAATTTCTGCATGCTCGCCACGGTCAATAATGCCATGCACTCTTTTATTGGTCAGTTGGTCAGCCACATAAGTACAACGGTAGCAAAGAATGCAACGTGTCATATGCAGTTGAATGTATGGGCCAATATCTTCTGGCTCAAATGTTCTTCTTTTAAATTCGTAGCGTGTGCCTTCTTTGCCATGCTCATAACCTAAATCCTGCAAATGGCATTCACCGGCCTGGTCACAGATAGGGCAATCCAACGGATGATTGAGCAATAAAAATTCCACAACGCCTGCCCTTGCATCTTTTACTTTTTCGCTGGTAATGTTTTTTACAATCATGCCATCCATTACTGTGGTGCGGCATGATGCAACAAGTTTCGGCATTGGCCTTGGGTCTGCAGTAGAACCAGCAGCTACTTCAACAAGGCAAGTGCGGCATTTACCCCCGCTACCCTGCAGCTTGCTGTAATAACACATAGCTGGCGGAGTTACGTCGCCACCAATAACACGGGCCGCATTTAATATAGTTGTGCCAGGGGCAACATCAATGGTGATGTTGTCGATGGTAACTTTAAAACTTGACGGCGGTGCCGGTTTTGTTTCTTCAGCCATATTATAATTCCTCTTTCTAAATTTAATTAAGCTGTTACAGGTACATGTATCTCATCAGCATAATGCGCCAACCCATAATTCCTTCTCAAACATTCATCGGGGTTCAGCACATGCCATTCGAATTCATCACGGAAATGACGGATAGCTGCTGCCACTGGCCATGCCGCTGCATCACCCAACGGGCAAATGGTATTGCCTTCAATTTTCCGCTGTATGTCCCATAACAAATCAATATCTTTCATCTCGCCTTTTCCGTATTCAATCTTTTTCAAAATCCTTTCCATCCAGCCAGTGCCTTCACGGCAAGGGCTGCATTGCCCACAACTTTCATGATGGTAAAAATGTGCTAACGACATGGTATGCCTTACCACACACTGGTCTTCATCCAGTACAATAAAACCTCCGCTGCCCATCATGGTGCCTGTTGCAAAGCCTCCATCAGCAAGGCTTTCATAATTCATCAATCTTTTTTCTCCCTTTGCTGTTGTCAATAACAAGTTTGCAGGAAGAATAGGAACAGATGAACCACCAGGGATACAAGCTTTCAATCTTTTTCCATTAGGGATGCCGCCGCAATATTCATCACTGAAAATAAATTCCTCTACAGAAATAGTCATGTCAATTTCATACACGCCAGGCTTATTGATGTTGCCGCATGCAGAAATTAATTTTGTGCCAGTTGATTTGCCAATGCCAATCTTTGCGTACTCTTCGCCGCCATCGTTGATGATGGGAACAACAGCTGCAATGGTTTCAACATTGTTCACCACTGTTGGCCTTTCCCATAAACCTTTTACCGCAGGGAAGGGAGGCTTGATTCTTGGGTTGCCCCTTTTGCCTTCCAAAGATTCAATCAATGCAGTTTCTTCACCGCAGATATAAGCGCCGGCGCCACGCTGCACATAAATTTCACAATCAAAGCCGCTGCCCAAAATATTTTTTCCAAGGAAACCATTCTTCTTTGCTTCTTCAATAGCTTCTTCTAAAATATCAGGTATCCATGCATATTCGCCACGGATGTAAATATAACTGACGTTGCTGCCTAATGCATAAGACGAAACAATCATTCCTTCAATTAAATAATGAGGGATGTACTCCATCAAATACCTGTCTTTAAAAGTACCCGGTTCGCTTTCATCTGCATTCACCACCAGGTGCCTTGGCACTCCCTCAGGCTTTGCAATAAAACTCCATTTCATCCCTGTGGGGAAACCTGCGCCTCCACGCCCACGAAGGCCGCTCTTCTTTACTTCTTCCACAATTTCTGCCGGTTGCATTTTCAGTGCTTTCTCTACGCTGCGGTAACCACCTTCGCGGCGGTACACTTCGTAGCTCCGGATACCCGGCACATGCGCATTTGCTAATAATAATTTTCTACCCATATTCCCCAACCCATAGAGGGCTTAGTTTAATTATTTTGTTTCAGGCATTAGCCCTTTGCTCGTCATTGTTGTACCAGCCGATAGCTATCGGCCCACTATACTTACGGTGCTTTATTCGCCTATTAATTCTCTTTAACAGCTTGCCTCGCCTCCAATTTCCAATCATTACCCTTTTTTATCCAAACCAAAGTAACCTTCATTTTTATTTCCAATGGTTCGTTTTTAAAGTTCAACAACACTTTCGAATTCATATTTACAATTGCTGTGTTATCAAAAACTCTAATCTTCATATCAGCAGGTTCAATTGATTTGTAATCCTGCTCTTTTGAAACTACAGACCTGATTAACTCACCCTTTGTTTGCATCTTTCCCGTTGTGTGGCCATAAGTAACATCATCAGCCAAAACAGCCGAGAGCGATACGCTGTCTTTTGCTATTAATGCATTTTTTAAAGCCGACATCCTCATCATTACTTCCATTTTGGCTCCATCATTTTGAGCAAACGAGGCGCGTGCAAAAAAAAGAGCCAATATGAATGATATGATAAATTTTTGTTTCAACTATTAAATCTAATTTGCTTTTGCCCTGCACTCCTCAATTATCGCATCCACTTTTTCCTTCGTCAAATGCTCACGGAAATGTTTGCCCAACTGCATCATTGGTGCATAACCACAAGCGCCTAAACACTCAGCAGGTTTTAAAGTAAACAACCCGTCAGCAGTTGTTTCACCCGGGCCAATACCTAATTTTTCTTTTATGTATGCAATAATGTTATCGCTGCCGTTCAGCATGCAAGGCCCTGTTTGGCACACTTCAAAAACAAATTTGCCAACAGGTTTTAAATTATACATTGTGTAGAAACTTGCCACTTCATACACTTCAATT
>CAYRRL010000092.1:7716-8921 GCA_964426665.1 uncultured Ferruginibacter sp.
CAATGCTTAATAAAGCAGCCACATAATCCATCACCGGCACATCAAGCCAGCCGCCAAACTCGTCCTGCGCCAAATGCAGCACTGGCAGCAAGGCACTTTTTTGTTTGCCCTGTGGGTAACGCTGAATTATTTTTTCTACTTCAGCTAATTTTTCTTTTGAAAATGCAACACTCATACTTCTTATCTCATAATTTATTATGCATCCAATTCCCCCGCTATCAAATTCAAACTGCTCATAGTTATCACCGCATCACTCAGCAAACCATTCTTTACCAATTCAGGATAAGCCTGATAGTAAATAAAACATGGCCTGCGGAAATGAAGCCTGTATGGCGTCCTGCCGCCATCACTAATCAAATAAAAGCCAAGCTCTCCGTTAGCGCCTTCAACCGCACTGTATAATTCACCAGCAGGGATTTCCGTTTCACCCATCACAATTTTAAAGTGATAGATAAGCGCTTCCATTTTGGTGTAGACATCTTTCTTCTCAGGCAAATAATAAGCAGGCGTATCTGCATGGTACACTTCTGCTTCAGCACCTTTAAATTCCTGCACTTTTTTATAAGCGTCGCCAATCAGTTTTATGCTTTGCCACATTTCATCATTACGCACCAGGAACCTGTCATAACAGTCGCCGGTAGTTCCTACAGGAACAGTAAAATCAAAATCTTCATAAGAAGAATACGGTGTATGGACACGAACATCATAATCAACACCAGCGGCTCTTAAATTTGGCCCGGTAAATCCATAATTTAATGCTCTCTCCGCACTAATAGGGCCGCAGCCAATAGTGCGTTCCATAAATATCCTGTTGCGGTTAAAGAGTTTCTCAAACTCTCTTAATGTACCAGGGTATTCCTTTAAGAATTTTTCGAGTTTCTCAAATGCTGTATTTGAGAAATTCCTTTCAAAACCGCCAATACGCCCAATATTAGTAGTAAGGCGGGACCCACATATTTCTTCATATATCTCGTAAATTAATTCCCTGTATTGCATCAGGTAAAGGAAACCTGAGAAAGCACCAGTATCCACACCCACAATAGAATTGCAAATCAAATGGTCTGCTATCCTTGCCAGTTCCATTATGATGATGCGTAAGTAATCAACCCTCTTTGGCGTTTGTACTCCCAATAATCTTTCGCAGGCAATATGCCATCCCATGTTGTTAATAGGCGAAGAGCAATAATTCAACCTGTCTGTTATTG
>CAYRRL010000093.1:0-1383 GCA_964426665.1 uncultured Ferruginibacter sp.
ACAACTGCTGGCCACAATAAAAAATAACCTAAATAAAGCCAGCCGGTGTAAATGAAAAAATACCCACACCAGCCAGCTTAATATTTTATTTGGCAGCCGTTGCAGTACTGTCAGCCTTGGGTACATTTTTACCTGTGCTGAATGTAAGCGGCACACTGCTCCCGGCCGGGGATACTCGAACATACCCCTGCATTTCCTGGTGCAATGCGCTGCAGAAATCGGTGCAATAGATTGGGTAAATACCAACCTTGCCTGGTGCCCATTTCAATGTTTGTGTTTCGCCGGGCATAATAAGCAACTCTGCATTGGTAGCGCCTTTTACCGCAAAGCCATGCGGCACATCCCAATCCTGCTCCAGGTTGGTAACATGGAAGTAAACTTCATCGCCCATTTTTATGCCCTCAATATTATCTGGCGCAAAATGCGAACGGATAGAAGTCATGTACACATGCACTTTGTTCCCTTCCCTCACAACTTTTGTTGTGCCCTCGCCTTTGGATACATAAGCGTTGGCATTTTCATCAATCTTAAAGAACTTAACTGAGCGGTTCTTCACCACATCTGCAGCTACTGCCTGTGCATAGTGCGGCTCGCCAATAGTCGGGAAGTCGAGTATCAGCTGCATTTTGTCGCCGCTGATGTCATAAAGCTGTGCGCTTTGTGCAAGCTCCGGGCCTGTTGGCAAATACCTGTCTTTAGTAATCTTGTTATAAGCGATAACATATTTTGCGTTGGGCTTTTTGCTATCGCCACCGGGAACGCATAAGTGGCCAACAGAATAATAAGTAGGCGCCCTGTCAACCACTTTCAAATCTTTAATATTCCATTTCACCACTTCGCTTGACACAAAGAAAGTAGTGTAACCATTGCCTTTGCCGTCAAACTCTGTATGCAAAGGGCCAAGGCCAGGCTTTTGCACTTCGCCATGCAATGCAGCATCGTATTTAATTACAGGGATACCATCGTAGTTGCCATCAAAAGCTTTGTCTGCAATAGCTTTCTGCATTTTGTCAAAACTAAAAACAGGGATAAGGGCTGCCAGCTTGCCGCTGCCAACAATGTATTCGCCCGTTGGGTCCACATCGCAGCCATGCGGCGATTTAGGGCATGGGATAAAATAACAGATTCCCTGCAATTCTTTTGAATCAAGCACTGTTACTTCAGTTTTAATTTCAGAAGTAGCTGTATGTGTTTTTTCGTTGTATGTATTGTGTGCATACTTAGCAGGTATTTTCTTTCCTTTGCCAGCTTTTAAATATTCCTCTGCCTTTTTCCAGTTTACCGCCATTATAAAATCCTTGTCTCTTTGAGAAGCATTTACTTCAAGTAAAGTATTAGCTTGTTCTGTATTGTAGCAACTGAAGAAAAACCAGCCATGTGATT
>CAYRRL010000093.1:1393-8789 GCA_964426665.1 uncultured Ferruginibacter sp.
CCCTGCATGGCTTAAGTCAAAGTTGATGCCGGGGCATTGTATCTGAAAAGCAATTTCCATTTTGCCATCTTCTTTGCCTACACTAATGAAGCTGATGTAGCCTTTAAAGTTTTGTTTGTAGGTATTGATGGGGATATCGCCATTAGCATTGTCAGGGGGAACACTAAACCTTGTGCCAGCCACCACATATTCGGTATTCTCTGTAATAAATGGCGAACTGTGGTTGCCGGCGCTGTTAGGCAATTCTATAATTTCATTGGTGCGGAACGTGCCGAGGTCAATCCGGGCCACACGGGGCGTATTATTGGCATTGCCAAATACCCAGCGGCCATCAATTTCGCCATTGGTTTGAGAAAGCTCGGTGTGGTGCAAATCATCCCATGGCACAAAACCATGCGATGTATTCAGCATTGGCTTTGTTTCTTCGCTGTAGCCCCACCCCTTCTCTGGGTCAACAGAAAACACAGGGATTACCCTGAGCAGCCTGCCGCTTGGCAAACCGTACACACTCATTTGCCCGCTGAAACCGCCCGAAACAAAATTGTAAAACTCGTCGTACTTGCCCGGGGCCACGTACGCTTTCTCTGCTGCCCCGGCGCTTGCTGCTGAGCCAGCATTTTTTGGCTTGCACGATGGCAAAAGCAACGCTCCAAAAGCCGCTGCAACTGCCATATTCATTGTTATTCTTTTCATTTTATTATTTATTAAGGTTGAGTTTTTATTTTATGCCATCATTCTTCCGCATAAATTCATACAGCGCCCTTGCTTCATCGTCACCTAAATTTTGGTTGGGCATGCGTACCAAACAAATCTCTAATTGCGCCTGTGCTTTGGGGTCTTTTGTAAGCATGGCGTCGGTATTGGTAATGAAATTCATTATCCATTCCGGTGTGTGCCTTCCTGTTACGCCCTTCCATCCAGGCCCTACCAATTTTTCATCGCTCAGTTTGTGGCAACTGCTGCACTTAACCCCAAAAGTTTTTTCGCCTGTGGTTGCCATTGCTGCATCCAATGTTGCTCCTACATCAACCTTGGTAAACTTCCCCTCGCCCCGGTTAGGATCGTATGAGGGGTTGCCGCTCTCTGCTTTTTTTGTGGCATCATATGGGTCGGGGGCAATAGCATTATCATTTTTACCGCCGCCGCAAGCAGCAAACAATATGGCTGCAGAAAGCATCGTAGCCAGTTTTTTC
The DNA here is from genome assembly GCA_964426665.1 of uncultured Ferruginibacter sp. Taxonomy (GTDB): domain Bacteria; phylum Bacteroidota; class Bacteroidia; order Chitinophagales; family Chitinophagaceae; genus Ferruginibacter. The sequence continues at coordinate 2,587 of CAYRRL010000093.1, forward strand.
ATAACGAATGTTTTAGAATGAGAATTAATTTGACGGCACAATTTTACTCTGCCCTGCGTTACTTATTTATGAGTTCAATCATAGTTTGCTTTTGCCGGTATTTTTTGTACATTTCTAGTTGTAAGCATGATGACAATCATAAACCCTGCCCTTTAACATCACTTTAGGCAGGCGTATTTAGAAATAGTTTTGATAAACAAAAGCCATACTAGTATGATTATAGATGTTGACATACTGCTTGCATTAGGTGCTACTTATAAAAAGCTGAAAGCCGGGGATATAATTTTTCATGAGGGGTGTGTTTGCTGTTTTTACCACCAGCTTGTAAGCGGCAGTGTTCGTTGGGTAAATATTGATGACAATGGCAGCGAGTTTATTCAAAACATGGTGGAGCCGGGTGAATGTTTTGGGGAAATTCCTTTATTTGATAATGAACCGTTTGCTGCCACGGCAATTGCTGATACCGATTGTGTTATTATAAGGCTGCACCGTTCACTTTTTCAACAATTATTACTGGAAAGGCCAGATATACATTTTACATTTACCAAACTGATGAGCCAGCGGCTGCGGTTTAAGTTCTTGCTGTTAAAAGAGCTGGCACACCATGACCCGGAGCATAGCATCGTCACACTGCTTAGTTATCTAAAACAAAACAAAAAAAGCATCTGTACACAGTGCAATAAAATTAACCTTACCCGCCAGCAAATAGCCAACATGACAGGCCTTAGGGTTGAAACTGTAATAAGGGCTATCCGCCATTTACATGAAAAAGGGGCTTTGGTAATTGAAAAAGGGAAAGTGTATTGCTGATATTTTATTACAGTTTCGGTTTTTGTCAATGTACTGCTGTTACATTCACCTTTTCAATACCAATTAAATGCAGTTCAATATGTTTATCATGCGCCTTGTTAGCGTATTCACTGATGATTTCTAAAATATCATAATCAATAAAATTGCATTCGCTGCCGTCAATGGTGAGCACGCTATATTCGGGAATTTCATCCAGCACTTTACGCAATTTTACTTTATTCAAAAAAGTTACGTTGCTGTTGAGTTTGATATAATCTGTTTCGATGCCATTATGTGCAGTATGGGTAATTTTATATTCTGCCCTGAAATTATTCAGCACAATAAAATATGTGGAAATTAATAATCCAATGCTTACGCCAATCAATAAATCTGTTGCAAGGATTACAACAATAGTAATAAGAAAAGGAAGGAACTGTTTCAACCCAAGGCTCCACATATTGCGGAATAGCTTTGGCTTTGCCAGGTTATACCCCGTTACCAGCAATATCGCAGCCAGTGACGCATAAGGGATCTTATTCAGCAAGGAAGGGATGAGCAGTACCGACAACAATAAAAAAAGCCCGTGCGTAAAGGCAGACATTTTTGTACGGGCGCCTGCATCCACATTAGCTGCGCCCCTTACCACCACAGCTGTCATTGGGATAGCGCCCAGCAATCCGCATATAATATTGCCAACGCCCTGCGCCATTAATTCACGGTTAACAGGCGTAATGCGGTTGCGCCTGTCAAGTTTATCTGTCGCCTCAATGCAAAGCAATGTTTCCAAACTAGCCAGCAGCCCAATAATAATTCCAGCTTTCCATATTGCAGCGCTGGAAAAAAAATTTGAAAAATCGGGAAAGGAAATATTGGCAAAAATATTGGCTGGGATATTTACCAGTTGCGTTGGTTTTAGCGAATAGCCTGGAGCAATACTGGCAAAAAAAACATTCATTGCAATACCTGCTGCCACTACCAGCAGCGGTGCAGGGATGATTTTAAATTTCTTTGCAAAAGGCCGCTGCAGCAGGATGAGGATAGCCAATGATGCAGCGGAAATGAGCATTGCGACTCTGGTGATATGTTGGTTTAAGTTTTCGAAACTTACCATCAGGTTTTTTGAAGAAAACAAATTCAAAAAGCCGCTTCGCCAAAAATCGGGTTGGCTATACCCTAATGCAAGGGGGATTTGTTTTGAAATAAGCAGTACCCCGATAGCTGCCAGCATCCCCTTAATAACTGAAGACGGGAAATAGTTTGCAATAGCACCCAACTTTAATGCTCCTAACAATATTTGAAACAACCCTGCTACAATAACAGCCAGTAAAAACATTTTGTAATCGCCAAGGGAAGCTATAGATGCTGCTACCAACGTGGTTAAACCAGCCGCTGGCCCCGAAACAGCCAGTTGCGAGCCACTTATCAGCGACACCGCTAACCCGCCAATAATACCGGAAAGCAAGCCAGAATATAAAGGTGCGCCTGATGCCAGTGCAATACCCAGGCAAAGTGGTAGCGCCACTAAAAAAACGGAGAGGCCGGCAGGCAAATCATGCCGCAGCCAGATGATGCGGTAGTATTTTATTGTGCGTTTCATTGCAAGGATATTGCGTAAAGATAAAATTTCCTTTTGCACGTATTCCAATAACCGCAATTGCCTGTTATGATTTTAATCACAATCAACTTTTTTATTGAGCAGTTTCTTTGCAGCAATGGCTCCTACTCCAATTTCAATACAGCGGCATGCAAAAATTGCATTATTTAATTTGCTGTTAATAGCTGTGATAGGGGTAATACTCAGGTATAAGATAGCCTATTCCCTTCCTTTTATTGACCAAAAGCATTTGCTTCATGCACATTCGCATTTTGCATTTGCAGGATGGGTTACACATGCGCTGATGGCGTTGCTGCTGCAGTACCTGGCAAGCCAAAGCAATGAAACTGTTTTAAAAAAATACAAATGGGTAATTAACGCCAATCTTATTACTGCTTATGGCATGCTTATAAGTTTTCCAATACAGGGCTACGGTTTATTCTCCATTATATTTTCAACGCTATCCATTTTTGTATCGTATGCTTTTGCATTTTTGTTATGGAAAGACCTGAATAATTTGCCTGGGAAAAACATACACCATTGGTGGGTAAAAGCTGCTTTGGTTTTTAGTGCGCTTTCCTCAATCGGCGCATTTTCACTGGCGTTTATGATGGCAACCAAAACAATCCACCAAAACTGGTATTTGGCTGCCGTGTATTTCTTTCTGCATTTTCAATACAATGGCTGGTTCTTTTTTGCCTGCATGGGCCTGGCTACGTCAAAATTTTTTCCTGCTGCTTCCGCGGGCATACAAAAGAAAATATTCTGGTTGTTTGCCGGTGCCTGCATTCCTGCTTATGTATTATCGGCATTATGGCTGCCCATACCGCAATGGGGCTATATAGTTGTTGTGATGGCTGCGTTCAGCCAGCTTGCAGGTTGGCTTTTGGTTGCACAGCAAATAAAGCAACAAATATTATTTATCAAGGCTATTATTCCACCAGTTGCAGCCCGGTTACTGTTTTTATCTGCTATTGCATTATCCATAAAACTCTTGCTGCAACTTGGCTCTACCATCCCTTCATTAAGCAAGCTGGCATTTGGTTTCAGGCCCATTGTAATAGGTTACCTGCATTTAATACTGCTGGGCGTAATCACATTGTTCATTATTGGTTTTATGGTGGCAGAAAAAAACATATTGCTTAACCCGGTTTCTGCAAGTGCAATAAAAATATTTACAGCAGGCGTTATTATTAATGAGATATTTTTAATGGTACAGGGAATAGAAGCCATGACATTTACGCCTGTTGCATATATCAACGAACTGCTGCTGGCAGCAGCGATTATTATTTTTTCAGGTGCGTTGCTGTTAAATTTTCCCCAACGCAATACAACCTGATTGCAGTCATAAGAAATACCAGCCATCTGTTTCAACTTTACAAAACAATATATATATTATGGCAAACATAGCAGAGCAAACATTGGCATCCATCGCAACAGAACACCACGAAACAGTGCCCGTGCTTGAAAGATACCACCTCGATTTTTGCTGCAAAGGCAAGCGGACATTATTGGAGGCATGCACAGAAAAGGGGCTTTCTGTAGAAGAGGTTATAAAAGACCTGAAAATATCTACACATGCAAACAGTTTTGAAAGCACCTCCTTTGCAGAAATGAATGCCGGGCAATTAATAAGGCATATTTTATTGCACCACCATTTTTATACCCGCCAATCTATGCCTGTTATTGAAGAGCGCTTAAACAAAGTAGCAACCAAGCACGGCAGCCGCTTCCCTTATATGAAAGAAGTGCTGAAATATTTTTCGCACCTGAAAAATGAAATGTACCTGCACATGCAAAAGGAAGAAGTTATTTTATTCCCACGCATTAAGCAGGTGGAAGCGTTTGCAAAACACGGGCAAAACGGGTTCGATAAAAACTACATTGACGGCCCGGTAACTATAATGGAAAACGAACATGACGAAGCAGGCACTGTTATGGAGCAAATAAGGTTGCTCACCAATGATTACACAGCGCCTGAAGATGCCTGTACCACTTTTAAGGTAGTGCTGAGCGAATTAAAACACTTTGAGGAGGGCCTGCACCAGCATGTGCATTTAGAGAATAATTTACTGTTCCCCATGGCAAAAAAATTAATACTGAGTGCGGTATAAGGGCAAGTCACTCAAACAAAAAATACAAACCGGCAAACACAAGCAGCACTGCTACCGAAGTAAGCCCGAACAGGATTAACCCGGAAAATGCAGGGAATACATGAAAAATACTCAGCAGGCAACTGATAAAACCTAGAAACCCGCCAAGCCCGGCGTATAAAAAACCTTTGAAACGCCTGGCAGCGCAACATTCTTTTTTATACCCGTCCATATACGCAGCAATATGCTCTTCGGCAAAGCCGCCTGAGCGTAGTTTTTGCTCAACCTCTGCAGGGCTTAGCTTTGCCTCTATCCACGATTGGATAAGTTTATCATCAATTGGAGACTTATTTTGCATAGCAACCGTTTTTAGTACACCCGTAAAACCAACAGAAAGGTATTGCACTTGCAGTATTGCACAAAGCTTCCTGATTTCAATCATATTTTCCACTAACCCTCCTCACCCTTTGACTCCCCTGCTCCAAATACTTTTGGCATCTCTAAAAAACCAATTGAAGTGAGTGCAATCTTCTTACTGATAGGCATCAGCATACTTGTAGCAGGCTCCTTTCTCACAGCTTTTTTATGGAGTGTGAAAAACGGCCAGTACGATGATGACTACACCCCATCTGTACGGATGCTGTTTGATGACGCACCCACCCCTGAAACAACATCTTCTGAAACAACAATCCAAAATAAATAAATCAATATGCAGGCAGAAAAATTTTATTATGACAACCGGATCGTAAAAAACTTTGCATACGCCACCATCCTTTGGGGCGCTGTAGGCATGATTGCAGGCTTATGGGTTTCATTGCAGCTCATATTCCCTTCGCTCAACATTACGCAGTACGGTTCTTTCGGCAGGCTAAGGCCTTTGCACACCAATGCAGTAATATTTGCTTTTGTAGGCAATGGTATTTTTATGGGTGTGTATTACTCATTGCAACGTTTGTGCAAAACAAGAATGTACAGCGATGCGTTGAGCAAAATACATTTCTGGGGATGGCAGGCAATTATAGTTGCTGCTGCCATTACGCTGCCGCTTGGCATTACTGCCGGCAAGGAATATGCAGAACTGGAATGGCCCATTGATATTGCCATTGCACTGATATGGGTGGTATTTGGCTGGAACATGTTTGGCACCATCATCAAGAGAAGGGAGAAGCATTTGTATGTGGCCATCTGGTTTTACATCGCCACATTTGTTACGGTGGCCATGCTGCATATTGTAAATTCATTTGAGTTGCCCGTTTCTTTTTTCAAAAGTTATAGCTGGTATGCTGGCGTGCAGGATGCATTGGTGCAATGGTGGTACGGGCACAATGCAGTAGCCTTCTTCCTTACCACGCCTTACCTGGGTTTGATGTATTACTTTATGCCAAAAGCCGCCAACAGGCCGGTGTATTCTTACAGGCTTTCTATCATCCACTTTTGGGCATTGATATTTTTATATATCTGGGCAGGGCCGCACCACTTGTTATATACAGCATTGCCCAACTGGGCGCAATCGCTTGGCGTGGTGTTCTCGTTCATGCTCATCTTCCCAAGCTGGGGCGGCATGATAAACGGCTTGCTTACGCTCCGTGGGGCATGGGACAGGGTTAGGGACGATGTGATTTTAAAATTTATGGTGGTAGCCGTAACCTCTTATGGCATGGCAACACTGGAAGGCCCGTTGCTGTCATTAAAAAATGTAAACGCCATTGCACACTTTACTGATTGGA
>CAYRRL010000094.1:0-8536 GCA_964426665.1 uncultured Ferruginibacter sp.
CACCTATACTGTAGAGATTGTAGCGCCCAACAAAACAAGGAGCGTGCAAACAGTGGTGGTGGCTAAATAATTTAAATAAATAAAGCCTGAAAGAGGGCGATAAGAAAGCCCCCCGGTTTACCGGGGGGCTTTCTGTTATTATCGCAGTTTTTTTGTATTGCTTTATGAAGGCAGCATTCTCATAAAATCTTCTTCATTGATAATTTTTATTGAAGTTATTTTTTTTGCTTTTTCCAGTTTGCTTCCGGCGTCTTCGCCTGCCACCAGGTAATTAAGCTTGCTGCTTACGCCGCTTACAATTTTGCCACCGTTTTTTTCAACCATTTCTTCTGCGTCGCTTCTTTTTAATTTATTAAGTGTGCCGGTAAAGAGAAACGTCTGGCCTGCAAGCGTATCGTTTTCCTGTATTTGTTTTTTCTGGTTTACAATCGAAACGCCAAGGCTTTCAAGTTTTTCAATCATGGCAATATTTGCCCCATCATTAAAAAAACGGTGTATGCTGTCAGCTACTTTTACGCCCACATCTTCCATCTGCTGCAATTGCTCTTTGGTAAAGTTTTTAAAATCAAGGATATGCTCTACATTATTGGCTAATGTTTTGGCAGTTGTTTCGCCCACATAGCGGATGCCAAGTGCATATATCAATCTGTGCAGCGGCTGTGTTTTTGACGCCTCAATAGCCGCTTTTAAATTGTCAATAGATTTTTTTCCAAAGCCTTCCATTTTTCCGATTGCATCAAAATCAAGCTTGTAAATCCCCGGCACATCTTTCAATAAACCTTCGGCATAAAACTTCCTTACGTTAGCATCGCCAAAACTTTTGATGTCCATTGCGTCCTTGCTTACAAAATGTATAATCCTTTCCACCACCTGAGCTTCGCAATTAATGTTGATGCAGCGCCATACAGCTTCTTCTTCGGGCTTGAATAATGGGTGGCCGCATACGGGGCAATTGGATGGGAAGGCGATTTCCTTTTCCTTTCCTTTCCTCAATTCCGGGAACGACTTTACTATTTGAGGTATTACATCCCCGCTGCGTTCAATTAAAATAGTATCGCCAAGCAGCAGTTGCTTTTCTTTAATATACTCCTCATTGTGGATGGAGATGCTGGATACTGTAACGCCCCCAACCTGTACCGGTTCTATCTTTGCTACCGGGGTAACAGCCCCTGTTCTCCCAACTTGAAATTCAACGCCGGTTAATTTGCTTGTAGCCTGCCTTGCTTTAAATTTATAAGCTATAGCCCAGCGGGGGTGGTGGCTTGTCATGCCAAGCTGCTCCTGCAAATGAAGATTGTTTACTTTTATAACCATGCCATCTACTTCGTAGGGCAAATCGTCCCTTCTGGTTTCAAACTCATTCAGGTATTCAATTACTTTATCAATACCCTTCACTACTTTCATCTCTTTCTTTGGGCTTCTAAAGCCAAGCTCCCAAAGCATCTCAAGCATTCCGCTATGTGTCTCAGGTTCTGCCTTGCTTTCCCGGTAGATACCGGCAACTTTTTGCCTGTTGCCTGTTGAATAGCTTACATGGTACAAAAAAACTTCCAGGTTCCTCCTGCCAACCTCAGCAGTGTCTTTTATCCTTAATGTGCCTGCTGCAGCGTTCCTTGGATTGGCTAAAGGCGGCAGGCCTTCATCCATCAGCTTTTGGTTATAGGCTTTAAAATTATTTTTATTGATTAATACTTCGCCGCGTATTTCAATTTGCTCAATGTTATATGTGCTGAACTTTGCAGACAGCGGAACGGATTTTATTTGTTTTGTATTAATTGTTATTTCGTCTCCGGTAACACCATCCCCCCTCGTAGCAGCCCTTGTTAAAAAATCATTTTCGTAAATCAGGGATATACTGGCGCCATCAAACTTTGGCTCTACGCAATATTCCACCATATTTAATTTTGAAAGCTCTTTTGCTTTTCTGTCCCAATCAAGCAAATCTTCTGCATTGTAGCTGTTCTCAAGAGACAGCATGGGCACAAGGTGGTTAACTTTAGGGAATTCTTTTACCAGCCCGGTACCCACCCTTTGGGTAGGCGAATCCTGAGTTATGCATTGGGGGTTTTCTTTTTCAAATTTTTCAAGCTGCTTATATAAAATGTCGTATTCATAATCACTGATTAGTGGGTCGTTTTGAACATAATACCGGTATTCATGAAAGCGGAGAATATCCCTTAATTCTTCTATTTTTTGCCTGCTTGTATTCTTTGTGCTTATGCCTGAAAGCCACATTTTTGTATCGTTTTGCAATTGGCTTGTTTGTGCCTTGGTGTACATAGCAAAGTGAGTTAGCTTCAAAGATAAGTTAGGATAGGGATGAAAGGGTATTGCAAGTTTTGTAGAGGTTATAAATCTTTGGCGAATTAATTTTGTAAACAAATTTTGCCAATTTAAAAATAATGTGTTTTATTTACACATTAAAATTGCTGCCAAATGAAGAAAGTATTACTCTCTGTGAGCATTGTTTTGCTGGTTTCTGTTGCAAAATCACAATTATTAAGTTGGACGCCTTTATATGCAAACGATAATTCGACACTTGTAATTACGATGGATGCAACTAAAGGCAATCAGGGGTTGATGGGTTTTACAGGTAACGTATATATGCATTTGGGGGTAATAACGAGCGCCAGCGCAAATTCTACTGATTGGAGGTATGTGCCCACAACATGGGGTACTACTACTGCGCCCTCGGCTATATCAATAGGCACCAATAAATGGCTTTTTCAACTAAATAACCCAAGGGCTTATTTTAACAGCGTTGCCGGCGGGGTGCCGGCCGGGGAAACAATATATAAAGTGGCATTGCTTTTCAGGAATGCAGATGGTTCAAAGGTTCAAAAAAATGCAGACGGCACAGATATGTATATACCAATTTATGCAACTGGAAGCCGGAATATACGGTTTACACGCCCATTAATTGTGCCCGATTTTAATGGTTCAAATGAAACTATTACTGCTACCGCAGGCCAAACACTGTCATTGAAAGCCGTGCCGTCCACTTCGGGTACATTAAGGTTATATTATAATGGCAATGTGATTGCCGGCCCTATTACAAGCGGCGATAGTATTTCAGCAAACCCGGTTATTTTAAATACGCCGGATCAGATTTTTGTAGCAGAATTGAATGTGGGTGGCACAAGTTATTATGATACTATCAGGCATTATGTCCCACAGCCAAACGTAATCCGGGCATTGCCTGCCGGGGTAAAAGAAGGAATCAATTATTACAACTGTGCTGATTCTGTAACACTGGTTTTATATGCCCCTAACAAAACACGGAGCATGCTGATTGGGGATTTCCCCAATAGCAACTGGTTTTCTAATTCACAATACCAAATGAACAGAACCCCTGATGGTATTTATTATTGGATAACAGTTAAAAACCTGGTTCCACAAACAGAATACGCTTATCAGTATTTAGTGGATAATACAATTTACATTGCAGACCCCCACAGCGAAAAAATACTGGACCCATGGAACGATAAATATATTAATGATACCCCACATACTAATACATACCCCAACTTAAAGCCCTACCCAATACAGGCTTCAGCAGGTGTTAATGGCTTTGTAAGCGTTCTGCAAATTTGCGAGCCTCAATACAACTGGCAAACAACCAGTTTTGCCAAGCCGGATAAAAAGAACCTTATTATTTATGAACTGCTGGTAAGGGATTTTTCAAGGCAAACAAACTATCAAACTATTATTGACTCTATTAATTATTTCAAGCGTTTAGGGGTTAACGCAATTGAATTTATGCCTTTGCAGGAATTTAATGGGAATAATAGCTGGGGGTACAACCCAACTTTTTATTATGCCCCCGATAAAGCCTATGGCCCCAAAAACAAACTGAAGGAGTTAATCGATTTGTTGCACCAAAATGGTATTGCCGTTATATTAGATGTGGTATATAACCATATGGATGCAGGCGCTAATCCTCAAGGGAAATTATATTGGGATGCTGCCAATAACAGGCCAGCAGCAAATAGCCCTTGGTTTAATCCGGTGGCCCCACAAACTTTTTTAAGTTTCTTTAATGATTTAAACCATTCCTCCCCAGCAACAAAATACCTTACGCAAAATTCTTTAGAGCATTGGCTACGGGAATATAAGGTAGATGGGTTCAGGTTTGACTATACCAAAGGAATGACACAAACAGTTTCTTCTGTTGACAATTCCGCATACGACCAAAGCCGTATTGATATCCTTAATGCTTATTACGATTCGATTGTGTCTAAGTTTCCCAACACGTATATGATATTGGAACATTTTTGTGTGCCTGCTGAAGAGAATGTATTAATAAATAAAGGGTTTATGACCTGGCGTGAGATGTATTATGAGTATAACCAATCGTTAGAAGCAAATGGCGGCAATAAAAACTTTGGCGACATTATGTGGAATTATAATGCTAATGGCAGGAATGCGCCTTCACCCGGCCTGGTTGGTTTTATGAATAGCCATGACAAAGAAAGAAGTGTGTACAATTGCATCAACTATGGGAATACATCTGGGGGCGCTTACAATGTTAGGGATACTGCAACGGCTGTGGAAAGGATGGAAGCAGCAGCGGCTGTATTGTTTACTGTTCCAGGCCCTAAAATGTTTTACCAATTTGACGAAATGGGTTACGACATAGCAAGGGCTGGCAATACTGACCCTAAACCTGCACGGTGGGATTATTTAACTAAACCTTACCGGTTAAATTTGTACAACGCTTATTCACAAATAATCAAATTCCGTTTATCTAACCCTGCAATTTTTAATAATGTACCTTCAGCATATGATTTTAATGCAAACGGGGGCTTTGTAAAATATTTACAAATAGGCGATCCTAATCCGGGAAATACTCAAGTTACAATTGTTGCTAACTTAGGAGTAACCAATCAAACTATATCGTTGAACTTTCAAAAAACCGGCACTTGGTATAATTATCTTAGTAATAACACTACCGGCACCGGATCGACTACTGCGGGCCTGAACGGCGCTACCAACACAACCTTTACGCTTAGCTCAATTAACCAAACAATAGTTTTAGCGCCAGGGGAGTATCATATATATGCCAGTAAAGGCGCTGTTTATACCTTTACAGGAAACGGCAATTGGAGCGATGCGGCTAATTGGCAAAACGGGAATGTGCCGCCAGCTGTACTGCCCAATGGCGCAGAGATTATAATTGACACACAAGCCAATGGCGAATGCGTATTGAATGTATCTCAAACAATATCTGCCGGGGCTAAAATTACTGTTGCCACAGGCAAAAAAATACGGATACCGTTAAATCTGTCGATACAATAAAGCTTTAACTAAGGAATAATGGCACCGGACGAAATACTAAAACATAAATCACTGCAGGCCATACAGTCTGAAGTTGAAAATATTAACCGTATCGCTTTGTCTGTTGATTGTGTAATTTTTGGCTTTGACGAGAATAAATTAAAGGTGCTCCTTATAAAAAGCGACTTAAAAAAGTATATAGGGAAATGGTCTCTGTTAGGAGACTTGGTTTTTCCAAACGAGGATATAGATGCAGCGGCTTACCGTGTGCTTAAGCAGCGCACGGGTTTAAACGATGTTTTCCTTGAGCAAATCCGGGTTTTTGGCAAAGTAAACCGGCACCCGGCAGGGCGGGTTGTTACCGTGGCTTATTATTCACTCATAAATATCCAGCACCATAAGTTAAACATACTTGACAACGAATTGCATTGGCACGACGTTAAGAGCGTTAATGATTTGGCTTTTGACCATCAGGAAATATTTGACACATGTTTACGGCAGTTGCAAAAAAGAGTGCAGGAACACCCATTGGGGTTTAACCTTTTACCAAAAAAATTTTCATTGCGTGAGCTTCAAAATTTGTATGAAGCCATCTTAAATATTAAAATGGACAGGCGCAACTTCAGGAAAAAATTTTTTGCTATGGACTTTTTGGTGGATATGAAGGAGATGGAACAGGATGTACCACACAGGCCGGGAAAGCTATACCGGTTTAATTTCGACAAATATGAAAAGAAAAAGAAGAAATTTATAGGCATTGACTTTTGATTTGCAGCAGATAATTCCTAATTATTGTCTTGAGATGGCGGGATAGTTACAGGATTTTATTTTTTTTTGGAAAAATCATTCAACAATAATTTTTCTTTAAAAAATTAACTATTACTTTGCGTAAGAAATACACATTCAGGGTGTGGTTTCGAATTAAAAAACTAACTGGCTTAATACCAAAACTGACAATTGCTTGCGAAATGGACAACCGATTCATTCTCCGCGGCTATATACAATTCATGTTTTGGCAGCCTTACTCCAATAATAAAAATTAAACAATGAAAAAAAACATGCTAAGAGCTTTAAGCAAGGGTATGGAAACGATTGCGTTAACGATTGTTTTATCCTTGTTTGCAGTAGTTGCATCCGCTCAAACACAAGTTGTGGGCAAAGTAGTTGACTCAAAAGATGGTTTGCCATTGGCTGGCGTCACAGTCACTGTAAAAGGGGCAAAAACATCCACCCAAACCGCAGCAGACGGTACATTTAAAATTGCCACCCCGACAGCAAGCGGGGCTGTTTTGGTATTTACTTCCGTGGGTTTTGGAAAGCAGGAAGTAGCAGTTACTTCTGGGGAAGTAAGTGTTAATCTGGTAGCAACCAACCAGCAATTAAACGAAGTAGTTGTTGTAGGTTATGGCACTTCCAGAAAAAAAGATTTGACGGGCGCCGTAAATAAGATTTCAGAAAAAGATCTTAACCAGGGTGCAATTACTAACCCACTGCAGCAAATTGCCGGCAAGGCGCCCGGCGTTGTTATCACACAGGCTGGCTCAGACCCTAACAGTGCACCAAGTGTAAGGATAAGGGGCATTAACTCACTCCAAGGTGGAAACGACCCTCTTGTAGTTGTAGACGGCCTGCAGGGCGGGCTTGAATTGCTTCAGCAAATTTCGCCTAACGATATTGAATCGTATGACATACTCAGGGATGCCTCCTCATCTGCAATATACGGCTCCAGGGGTGCCGGCGGTGTAATTTTAATTACAACAAAAAAAGGCCGGTCCGGAAAGATGACACTCGAATATAACGGTGTTGTTTCCTACGAAAAAATGGCAAAGCAATTCGATTTGATGAACGGCAGCCAATACAGGGCTTTTTTACAAAGCAAAAACATAACCACAAGCGATAACAATGCAAATACAAATTGGGTTGATGCAGTTACAAGAGCAGGGCTGTCGCAAAACCATACAGTATCAATGACGGGCGGAACCAGCGATTTCAGTTACAGGGCTACTTTAAGCGCAGTGTTGGCAAGCGGCATCCTTGAAAAATCATTGAGCCAAAATTATCTTGGCAAGTTCCTGGCAACCCAGAAGGGGCTCAATGACAGGCTTACTTTGCAATATGGCATAAATGTGTGGTCTACAAAGGCAACATACATTGAAACAGGAACTGCATTATGGAACGCATACAATAGAAGGCCTACTGACCCTGTATATAATTCCAATGGCGGATATTTTATTGATTTGTCAAGCACATTTTCATATTTAAACCCACTTGAGGTAATTGAGAGGACACAAAACCTTGGCCAAAAGAATGGGTATTTCGCAAGCTTTAAAGCTGATTTTAAAGTTATTGATGGTTTGACAGCCGGGTTCTTTGGCACTTACAAAAGAAGGAATGACGTGTATGGTTTTTACCAGCCAAGCGATTTAACTGGTACCAACGGGCAGGTTTATAATGGCTATGGCGTAAGAAATACAGATGTGGCTAATGAAAGGCTAATGGACCTTTCTCTTAATTACAAGAAGAAAATAGGTATTCATAGTTTTGATATTCTTGGTTTGTACGAATGGCAGCGTGGCACATATGAAGGTTTCAAAAACATCGGAAGGAATTTTATAAGCGACTATACAGGTTACAATGCGCTAAATCTAAGTGATATAAGCAAAGCACAGCAAGGGGACATTAGTTCATACAAAAATGAAAATACGCTAATCTCTTTTCTCGGCCGTGTAAATTATACACTGTCAGACAAATATTTGGTTACAGTAAGTGTTAGGCGTGATGGTTCATCGAAGCTTGGTGATAATAACAAATGGGGTTTGTTCCCAAGTGCAGCATTAGGTTGGAGGATCAGCCAGGAAGATTTCCTTAAGGACAGCAAAATCATTAATGATTTAAAAGTAAGAGTTTCATATGGGCAAACGGGTAACCAGGGAGGCATTGAGCCATACCAATCACTTGAATTAATTAACCGCACCGGCCCCAATTCTTTTGGGTTTGTGAGAAATGCAAATAAAGACCTCCGTTGGGAAGTAAAGAAAATGTTCAATGCAGGCATTGATTTCTCTCTAATCAACAACAAACTTACAGGCTCTGTTGACGCTTATGACGGCAAAACAGAAAATATGCTCTATTATTATAGTGTTCCTGTGCCGCCAAACTTAGTCAATACCCTCCTGGCTAATGTTGGCACAATGAGCAACAGGGGTATTGAGTTGGCATTAAACTATAAGCTGATCCAGAAAAAGGATATTACATTATC
>CAYRRL010000094.1:8546-8786 GCA_964426665.1 uncultured Ferruginibacter sp.
ATAACGGAATTAAGCGGTAGCATTAATGGTCAAAAGTTGATAACTGACTCAATTTCGTGGGGCAGCTATAGCATTGGCGTAGGCCCTGGCGAAGCATCTTACCTGATAAAAGGGCAGCCTGTAGGCGTATTTTTCCTTTATAAACACGCAGGCGTAGACGCAAACGGCAACCAGGTATTGGCTGAATTAAATAAAGATGGAACTATAACAGAGGGCCCACGATCCGGCGACAGGTATATA
>CAYRRL010000095.1:0-6616 GCA_964426665.1 uncultured Ferruginibacter sp.
TGATAAAAATGTAAACGATTAGTATGAACCAATTGAAAAAAATAATGGGTATTGTGTGGATGCTGATTGCCCCATTGGTCATTTATATTTTAGTTTCAGGCGCTATCAGCAATATAGGGCATGGCACAAAAGATATTAATAAACCCGTGCCCTGGATAATCATTATTTCCATTTTTACGCCTATTGTGATTGGGTTGTTCATTTTTGGGTATTATGCCTTGAAGGGGGAGTATGAACAACTGCCTGAGAATTCTGAAGAGGTATAAAAAATAAAAAAGCCCCAGCGAGCTGGGGCTTTTAACTTAAACATTTTATTACAATTAATTAATCGTCCAGGTTTCATTCCCTTTCAGCAATTTATCTAAATCGCCCTTTCCTTTTTTAGCAATAATGTCGTCTATCTGCAATTGCATCGCATCTTCGTAGCAAACCCTTTCTGTTTCAAAGAAAACGCCAAACGGCCTTGGCAAATGCCCCTGCAGCCTTGGGTCGTCAAACATCCTTACCAATATCTGCGCTTTATAAAAATCCCTTTCGTCATGCACCCACAAATCCTCCAGTGCTGCATCTTTGCCAATTTCAACAACAACCGGATGGAAACCATCTAATTTAATCCCTTTATTAGCAGAAGCACCAAACACCAATGGCTTGCCCTGTTCCAGGAACAATACCTCCTCAGCCTTAGTGCCTTTTTCAGTAAATATTTCAAAAGCGCCGTCATTAAAGATGTTGCAGTTTTGGTATATCTCCAAGAAAGAAGCGCCTTTATGTGCCTGCGCCCTCAGCAGCATTGCCTGTAAGTGCTTGGGGTCCCTGTCCATCGTCCTTGCTACAAAACTTGCATCAGCACCTAATGCTAATGCTGCAGGGTTGAATGGATGGTCAATGCTTCCAAAAGGTGTTGACTTGGTTACTTTATTTTCTTCCGATGTTGGCGAATACTGCCCCTTGGTCAAACCATAAATCTGGTTGTTGAATACCAGCAGGTTCACATCAAAATTCCTCCTTAGCAAATGGATAGTATGGTTGCCGCCAATGCTCATGCTGTCGCCATCGCCACTGATGATCCATACGCTTAGTTCTGGCCTGGCAGCCTTCAGCCCGCTGGCCACTGCTGTTGCCCTGCCATGAATGCTGTGCATACCGTACGTATTCATATAATACGGAAAGCGGCTGCTGCAGCCAATGCCAGAAACCATTACAATATTTTCTTTTGGTATGCCAAGTGTGGGCATCACTTTCTGCACCTGTGCCAGGATGGAATAATCCCCGCAGCCGGGGCACCAGCGTACTTCCTGGTCGGTGGCAAAGTCTTTGGCGGTTAATGGTTGGGCCGGAGTTGCTGTTTCACTCATATGACAAAATTATTGAGGCGTAAAGTTAACGATTGGGCATTAAAAAAAGCCAGGGCGTTAAACGTTATACTTTAAAAAATCATGCAAACGATGCCGCATTACCCGGCAACCAGTTCTTCCCAATACTCGGCTGCCCTTCTTGTATGTGGAATTACAATGGTACCGCCCACAATATTGGCCACAGCAAACACTTCATACATCTGTTCGGTGGTAGTGCCCAGTTCATGCGCTTTGCCCAAATGGTATTTAATGCAATCATCGCAACGCAAAACCATGCTGGCCACCAGCCCAAGCAGTTCTTTAGTTTTGGTATCAAGGGCGCCTTCAGCGTAGGTATTGGTATCTAAGTTCCAAAGGCGCTTTATTACGAGGTTGTCTTTGTTTAAAATCACCTCGTTCATTTTGGTGCGGTAATCGTTGAAGTCTTTTACTAAACTCATAAAATTAGTTTTTGCATTGTTCTAAAAAATCTTTCAGCCCCAACACAATTTTTTCCACCATTTGCTGCTGGTATCCGGGGCCTAATATCTTTTCTTCCTCCTCCAAATTACTGATGAACAAAGTTTCAATCAATGCATTGGGGTATTCTGTTGGGCTGTTCAGCATAAAATTAAAGCTGCCGGTATTCCCATATTCTTTTAAGCCCAGTTCCAGCAGGCGTTTATAAATTAATAAACTCAATGGCTTAAAACCTATGTAGCGGTAATATGTGCTGGTACCGCCTGCACGGAAGGGCTCTTCAGATGAATTGAGATGGATGCTTAATAATAAATCCGGCGTGCTGTCACGGTAAAAAAGAATCCTTTCTTTATTGTCAAAAAAAATTTCCCTGTCCCTTGTCATTATAATTTTAGCTCCTTCTTTTTCTAAAGCCTTTTTCAATTTCAGGCTCAGTGCCAGCGTTATTTCTTTTTCATACGTGCCCGTAGCGCCTACAGCGCCGTTATTGGTTCCGCCATGCCCGGCATCTATGGCAATGGTTAAATTATCAAGCGATAAGTTTTTGGGTTGCTGTTTTATTTTGATGATTAAACTGTTGCCGCTATAGTAAATGGAATGCCCCCAATGCTGATGGTGTTGCAATTGAATCGAAATGCGGAAAATCCCATCAGCCACCTGCTCATAATCTATTGATTTTATCTCAGCGGCAGTTTGCAGCTGCGTTATCCAGTTGGTATTGTTTGTTGCGCCAAAAACATCCACCACAATCCTTGATGGTTCTGTTAACTGGAAAGACTGGTAAGGCAGTTTTGCAAACAAATTCAGTTTTACATAATCGTATATGCTGTCGCCATACACCGTTATTTTATCTGTTAATGATTCAGGCGCAAAACTCCCCTTTGGCATCAGCGTTACCAGTTCTTCCGGTATATAAGCCGTTCTGCTTTTTGCCAGTTGCACTTTATAGTGCGTACCAACTTTGCCAATTATTTTCAAAACAATATTACTGTCAATATAGCCAATCTTTGCACCTCCAAGCCTGTCATCGCCAAGGCCATATTCTAAATGAGCAAGCCTTCCTTTTGTAATGGCAATGCCCTGTGTGTATTGGCTCATTACAGAATATAAATTCTTTGTTTCTTTAATAATTGTTTTGCCAGATGAATCCGTTATGCTCACAGGCATCTTCATTAAAAAAAAACTATCGTCAGGCTGCACCACATATTCGCCCTGGTAAATGCCTGCCATTCCTTTGGTGCTTGCAATGGGCATTTCATTTAATGCAGTTCCGCCGATTGTTTTTACAACACAATTGGGCAAAGCCTTCACCTTAAATTTTATCCTGTCGCCTGGCCACAGTACCAAATCGCCTTCGGGGTAAATTTGTATGCTTTCGACGGACAACGTTTTTACCGGTTCGGCAGGCTTGGGCAATACATAGCTGTAATTGATTTTTTTTGTTGCGGATTTGCCATTGTTCTCACTCTTAATAATAAAACTGGTGTCGCCCGGCTTCAAATTGATTTCGAGTGCAAAAGCGCCTGTTGAATATACTTTTGCCGGCTTGTCATTAATGGCAATGCTGCAACTTTTACAGGTGTTGCCGATAATGAATTGCCTTGATGACTGCACTGCATTTTCTGTTTTGAACGGTGCAATCAAATTCACAACCGGGTTGTCTTTATTCTGGCTTATTGCGCTTGCGCAAGCCAGCATTGATATGGAAAAAAATAAAGTTTTCATTTATAATATTTGTCCGGAGGGGCGTGCCATTCGTTAATTTCATGAAGCCTTGTGCAACATAACTATTTTACGTTTATATTCGCCTGATAATTTTTAGCCTTTAGTTAAAATATGTTGAAACCTATACCAAGCCTGCTTATTGTGGCATTGTTGCTTGCACAAGTTTGTGTGTTTGCACAGCCTCCATTTCAATACAGCCCAATAAAAGATGACGAAGGCAAACTAAAATCCCTGCAAAGCGAAATAAGAAAACAATACGAAAAAGACAGCGCAGGCATTACCGGCGAAAATAAAAAATACATACTTGAAATTTACAGGAGCCGCTTTAAAAGCCTTGATGAGCTTTTTATTGATAAAGAGGCAGTAACATCGCCTGAAGCAAATGGTTACATCAATGCCATTGCCAATGAAATCATCAGCAAGAACCCTGAACTGAAAAAAATCCAGCCACGTATTTTTTTCAGCCGGGCATGGTGGCCAAACGCATACACAACAGGCGAAGGCTCCATTGTTTTTAACATTGACCTGTTTATAAAGTTGCAGAATGAAAGCCAGGCTGCATTTGTAATGTGCCACGAACTGGCCCACTTATTTCTTGAGCACAGCAACAAAAAGATAAACAAGTACATTAATACTATTTATTCTGACGAATTCCAGGGCAAACTAAAAGGCTTAAAAAAACAACAGTACGACAAAAAAGACGAGCTTGATAAATTAGAAAAAAGTTTTGCTTTCAACATATTCCGCCATAGCCGTGAATATGAAACAGAAGCTGATTCCATTGGCCTTCATTTTATGAAAAATACAGGCTATGATTGCAAAGAAGCGCTTACCTGCCTTGCATTGCTGGATGAAATTGACGAAGAAAAAATGGACTACAGCCAGCAGCTTCCAAAAGTTTTTAACTTCAGCGAATACCCCTTCAGGAAAAGATGGATTGAAAAAGAAGCAGCTTTTTTTGGGGTAACAAAAGAAAACAACGACGATAAAAAACTAGACGACTCAATAAAAACACACCCTGATTGCAAGCTCCGTATCAAAACACTCGAGCCAATTTTGCAAAGAATCAGCAAGCCCGGCGGCCAGCAATATGTACAGGGGCAGCAACAGTTTGCAAAATTGCAGGAGGTGTTTTCTTTTGAAGAAATCAACCATTGTTTTTCATCAAAAAAAATATCGCTATGCCTTTTTAATTCAATAAAGCTTATGGGCAAATACCCACAGAATGCTTACTTAGTTACTGTTACGGGCAAATGTTTCAATGAGTTTTACGAAAAACAAAAAAGCCATCATCTCAATAATATAGTGGATAACCCATCGCCTTTCAGGGAAAAAAATTACAACACATTACTGGAGTTCATCAGCAGGCTTTCTTTGAATGACATCAGTCATATTGGCTACCATTTCATGAGACTACACAGTGCTTCAATAGCAGGCGATGCAGAATTCACCAAAGCATTTGAGCAGGGGGAGAAAAATTTCAATGAAATGAAAAGCAAATAATTTTTACACCAATAAACCACAAACAAATACCTATAACATCATGAGAAAAAAACTAACACTTGTTTTATTCCTGTCTGTTGCTGTTTTTTTTAAGGCACAGGCCCAGAATAAAATCACTTTTGACAATGTGCGCCAAACATACATCCGCAACTCCGGGCAAATTATGGATAGAGAAGAGTTAAAAGGTTATTTCAGCTTTTATATCACTGATAAAAAGGACCGTAAGACAAATGCCTATATGATCCAGATTCTTGATAACAACCTGAACAAGGTAAAGGAAATAGAATTTGAAGACGACAAGGATATATAGATACTGGAAAGCAGTTATAATAACAATGCTATTATGTTTGTATTCTATAACAGCAAAGAAAATACATTGGAATACCGCTCTTATGGGTTTGACGGGAAGATCAAATCTACATACACAAAAGAACTCGATAAAAGAAGCGAAGCCTTGCTAGTGCAAACGTATAATTTAAAGGCAGAGGAAGGACAAAACCAAGGATTATTCAGTGTAGGTGATCATGGGTTTACTGCTGTATTCCCTATAAAAGAAAAGAAGTACTACAGTTACGAGATTAATTTCTTTTTTACTATGCAAAAAAAACAATGGGCCTACGAAGCAGTAGAAGAGCAGGAAGACAAGGTTGCTTCTGCTGCCTACCTTGGCGCAACTGACTCACTTGTAATATTTGAAGTGCTGAAAAAGAACAGCCTCTTTACAAAAAAAATGCGATCTTACCTGTTAGGGCTTAATATTTTTACCGGGAAAAAGGCTTTCGAAATATCTACAGAAGAAGATGAGTACAAATTATTTCCGATGAATATTTCCACGCTTACCGGCAAAAGCGATTTCATGGTATTGGGAACATATTATGACAAGGATGACAGGATAGCTGCAGACAAAACTCTCGGCTTGGGAGTGTTCACTATTGATGGAAAGGGAAAAATTACTTCAAAAAAATACAATTCCTGGGCTAATGACTTTGGCAAATTCTTAAATGTAAACAGTAAAGGAAAGATTGATGATATTGGTTACCTGTATTTTCACAAGCTTATACAAACATCTGACGGTAAAATATTTGCTATTGGGGAAGGATATAAAAAAGTAGCAGATGGGGTAGGCATTGCCCTAAACATACTCAGTGGGGGTGGAGGGACGAATAACACAAAAATGAAAATCACTGATCTTGTGTTTATACAGTTTAATAACAGCTTTGGACTTGAAAATGCCAGTATTTATGAAAAGCGAAGCAGCAGTTTGAATTTATGGGGGGATTTTGTGAGCCCGCATATTTTAGCAGCAATGATCAAAGCTTATGGTGGGTTTGATTACAGTTTCACACAAACCGATAAAAACCATGACCGTTTTTATGTGGGATATGATGACTATGAAAAAAGTGAGAACTACAAAGGCCGCACTTTTAATACGATCAGCTATGCAGATGGGAAGATAACAACTGATAAAGTTACCCTTGATACCAAAGCAAAATGGATGAAAATATTTCCTGCAAAAACTGGCTCTGTCATGATCATGGAGTATTTAAAGAAAGAGAAAAAACTAGAGATGCGCC
>CAYRRL010000095.1:6626-8763 GCA_964426665.1 uncultured Ferruginibacter sp.
CCTGGAGAAAATGAATTAATCTTTTTTCAATAAAAAAAAATAAGGCCATCAGTAGTGATGGCCTTATTGTTTTCACAGAGAAAATTATTTTCTAAAAAGCATACTTTCCTTCTGATATCAGTTTATCAGCAATCCTTCTTCTTGCATCTTTGCTATTAAAGGGCTGTGCTTTTGTAAAACGCTTTAAGCCTAATAACATCATTCTTTGTTCATCCCCTTCTGCAAATGCATTGATGGCTTCTTTGCCAGCTTTGTTCACGGCATCTACTGCATCATTCAAATAGCAACGCATCAAATCCACATACAGCCTGCTGTTTTCTTCTCCATTTTTGTCCTGCATCTTCATCACTCTCAGCAAAGTGCTTTCTGCCGTAAATGTTTCAATCGCCATATCAGCAATATTCATCAGTATCTCCTGCTCATCGCTCAGCTTCATCATCAGTTTTTGCACTGCAGCGCCAGCCACCATCAATATCGCCTTCTTCATATTCACAATCGCTTTCCTTTCTGCCGCAAAAGCACCTTCATCTTCGTTGCCAAAATCAGGTATGCTCATCAGTTCCTTTGAAACTGCCATCGCCGGCCCCATCAAATCAAGCTTGCCTTTCATTGCTCTTTTCAAAATCATATCAACAGTAAGCAAACGGTTAATCTCATTCGTTCCTTCATAAATTCTATTGATGCGGCTGTCCCTGTAAGCACGGCTAATCATATATTCATCGCTGAAGCCATTGCCACCAAAAACCTGTACGCCTTCATCAACTACAAAGTCGAGCACTTCGCTGCCCAACACTTTCAGCATGGCACATTCCACTGCATATTCTTCCGCAGCGCCCAGCAACGCTTCGTTAAAAGGCTTGCCGCTTTTTGCTAAATCCACTTCTTTCTCATCAATCCATTTAGCCGTTCTGTACAAAGCACTTTCGCAAGCAAATATTTTTATAGCGCTTTCTGCCAGCTTATGTTTGATGGCGCCAAAGTTGGCAATGGCCGTTTTAAACTGCTCTCTTGTTTTTGCATACTCAACAGTCCCTGTCAAAGCCATCTTAGCACCGCCAATAGCAGCAGCGCATAATTTCAAACGGCCAATATTTAGGATGTTAAAAGCAATGATATGGCCTTTGCCAACTTCGCCCAATAAATTTTCAACCGGTACTTTGCAATCCTGGAAATACAATTGAACAGTAGATGAACCTTTAATGCCCATCTTGTGCTCTTCAGCCCCTTGCGTAAAACCTTCAAAACCACGTTCCACTATAAACGCAGAAAATTTATCACCATCAATTTTTGCAAACACAGTATAAATGTTGGCAAAGCCGCCGTTGGTGATCCAGCATTTTTGCCCATTCAATACATAATGCTTGCCATCAGCAGAAAGCACAGCCGATGTTTTAGCACCCAATGCATCGCTGCCGCTGTTTGGCTCAGTTAACCCATAAGCACCTTTCCATTCGCCGGTTGCCAACTTAGGTATGTATTTTTTCTTTTGCTCTTCTGTGCCAAAATATAAAATAGGCAAAGTGCCAATGCCCGTATGCGCCGCTACAGCAACACTAAAAGAATAACCAGCGCCAAGCCCTTCATTCACCAAAGTAGCCGTGATAAAATCTTTCCCCAACCCGCCAAACTCTTCTGGTATGGATGCCCCAAGCAAACCTTGCTCCCCAGCTTTGTCCATCAATGAAGGCATCAGCCCCGGTTCCAGTTTATCAATACGGTCAACAACCGGCTGTATCTCCGAAGCTAAAAACTGCAGGCACATATCTTTCACCATCACCTGCTCTTCAGTAAAATCTTCCGGTGCAAAAGTGTCAAATGCATTGCTTTCTTTAATTAACCATTCACCGCCTTTTATCAGTGTTGAGGTTGGTGTTGATGTAGTCATATCGTAATCGTTTTTATTGTTAGCCCTAAAAAATGTTTCTGGTTTCTTGTTGCTGGTTAATTTGTTTCTCGTTTGCTCACGGCTGTAATCCTCTTTGCAATTTTTAAAACCTTTACATCAAAAAGTGCCCAACGAGAAACGGCGAACGAGTAACCAGTAACAAGAAACATCATTTTAAATTATCATACACCTTCTGCAGCACTTCCTTCGCAATTTCAATCTGCCCGTTGGTAACGCCATCCAACGCTTCAT
>CAYRRL010000096.1:0-2715 GCA_964426665.1 uncultured Ferruginibacter sp.
AATTATGTGGCAAGCTGCCGCAGCCATGCCCGTGCTGTATGGAGGCATTACAGAGGGGTTTTGTCAACAAAAGAAGCAGTTTCGGAAGTAATGCAATCGCATTTAAAAGCTATGCTGTACCGTGTGTTTGGCTGGTTCAATAAACAAGATATTTTAGCTTCTAAAAGAAATATTGAATTGACAAAAGGAGAAATCAGCAAAGCTGAAAACCTTATCAAAAGGATTAAGAGGCGTGACTTTATGTATGTAATACCGCCAGCGCAAAAAGAAGAGGCTAAAGCTGTATAGCAGTTTTCCTGAACGAAGCATACCATACGTTTTCATTTTGCCATATTTCATCTTCCAGTGCAAAGCCGCATTCGTTGCACAATTCCACAATGTCTTTTCTCGAAGGGTGCCATATATGATCATCCTTGTACCTGTCGGTAAATATATTCAGCACCGACCTTGCCGCCTCTTTCAAAAAGTTCTTTGCGCTTTTTACATCCACTGTCATCCCAATTATCAGTTTCCCGTTTTCGCTTAATACCCTGTTAGCTTCCAGCAATGAATGTTTAGGGTCAAAAAAATGGTCGATGCAGCTACGCATATTGACTGTTTGGAAACTGCCGTCTTTAAATGGCAAAAACTCAGCAAAGCCGCCTATAAAGTTTATTGGTTTGTGCATAGGGTAGTTTTCAAAAAAACGTTTCCTGCCAGTAGCAAGTTTCGGCACTGTAATAAATGGGTCCACGGAACAATATTCCTGGCTTTCGCCCATGTACTGCCGAATGGCTCCCAAATTGCCACCCACATCAAGCACCTTCCCTTCCAGTGAAAGCTTTTCATACATCGGCGCATCCCTTTGTTTTTCGCCCGGGTAATGGCCAATGTTTTTTTCGCCCCTGTCAAAATAATTGTTCATCCAGCTCTCATAAGCATCCTGCCCTTTGTTCCATTCTTCTTCCTGCTGGTTTATATGCACCCTGAAATCGGGCACACCATCTTTTATATGGTACACAGCGCCGCTTTGTGAATGGTAGCTGTTGCCTTTTCTTTCCAAAGGGGTTTTTTCAATAGGGTCAGCCAGTATCGCCTCAAGCCAGGGCGATTGCACTACTTCAATTGATAAATTTCCGCTCATAGAGGGTGCAAAAATAATGTAGGTTGTGGTTCTTTTATAAAATGGCGGTAAAGTAATGCAATCTTTGCAAACATTCGGCAATTAATAGCCACTGTTTAGTAAAGGCTTAAATATATTTGCGCACTTTCAATGGCAATACAGGCACACAAAAGGCAAATTTTATTTATTGTTCAGTACCCTGAGCATGTGTCGCCATCCCAGCGCTTCCGCTTTGAGCTGTACAAAAACCTGTTGCGCCAAAACGGTTTTGAAATAACCACCCAAACATTTATTGATAAAAAAGGTTACGAAATTATTTTTGCCAAAGGCTATTTTTTCAGGAAGGCTTTTGCGGTGGCCAGGGGTTTTTTGCGGAGGGTAAAATTGCTGTTCACAATATCTAAATACGATTTTGTATTGCTTCATTGCGGTGTGGCACCCGTGGGGCCGCCCGTTTTTGAGTGGTTTTTTATAAAACTGCTGAAGGCTAAAATTATATACGATTTTGATGATGCTGTGTGGATACGCCGTGTGTCAGAATCCAATAAATTGATGAGGTTTTTAAAAGCGCCGCAAAAAGTTGCTGTTATTTCAAAGTGGGCATATAAGGTAAGTTGCGGCAATGAGTTCTTGTGCAATTATGCAAGGCAATACAATACCAGCGTAACATATAACCCCACGTGTGTTGATACCGAGCGGAACCATAATATTTTGGCGAACCATGATGTTGAAAAAATTTCAATTGGCTGGACAGGTAGTTTTTCAACACTGCAATATTTAACAATGGCTGTGCCTGTTTTAAAGAGGCTGCAGGCGAATTATAATGTTGGTGTAACCATCATTTGCAACCAGGCACCTGAAATTGATTTGCAAAATGTAAACTATGTGCCCTGGACAGAAGAAGATGAAGTGAAGGAACTGGCAAAATGCCAAATAGGCATTATGCCGCTGCCTCATGATGAATGGGCCGAAGGCAAATGCGGCTTTAAACTTATTCAATATTTATCATTGGGCATACCTGCCGCGGCATCGCCTGTAGGCGTAAATAAAAAAATTATAGATGACGGCGTGAACGGTTTTTTGTGCGGTACAGAGGAAGAATGGTATGCAGCTATTGAAAAATTAATATTGGATGCGGAGTTAAGAAAAAGAATGGGTATAGAAGGAAGAAAGAAAATTACCAACGAGTATAGTTTGCATTCCAACGCTGGCAATTTTCTTTCTCTGTTTACATAATATTTTTATTCCCTGCCATCCAATAAATTGCCCAGCCCGCCCAGTATGCTTCCTTCTTCTTTTCTTCCACCATACGAAGCATATTGCTGCAACCTGCCAGCCAGCCTGCTGATAGGCAAACTTTGTATCCACACTTTGCCCGGCCCACGCAATACAGCAAAGAACAGGCCTTCGCCGCCGAACATCCAGTTTTTTATCCCCTTGATGAATTCAATATCAAAATCAACACCTGCCGTATAAGCCACCACGCAACCTGTGTCTATCTTTAATACTTCTCCCGGCTGCAGCTCTTTTTCTATTACATAACCGCCTGCATGCACAAAGGCCATCCCATCGCCCTCTAATTTTTCCATGATAAAACCTTCGCCACCAAAAAT
>CAYRRL010000096.1:2725-8759 GCA_964426665.1 uncultured Ferruginibacter sp.
CGCTGGAACTCAATGCCAATGCTTACGCCTTTGGCAGCACATAAGAAAGCGTCCTTCTGTGCGATGATTTTGCCTCCAAGCTTTGACAAATCAAGCGGAATGATTTTGCCGGTGTAAGGAGCTGCAAAACTTACATGTTTTTTGCCTTGGCCTGTATTGGTAAAAGCAGTCATAAACAAATTTTCGCCTACGAGCAAACGCTTCCCGGCGCTTAACAGTTTGCCGAACAAGCCGCCGCTTTGCTGCTGGCTGCCATCTCCAAAAATGGTTTGCATCTGTATTTCGTTGTTCATCATCATAAAGCCGCCCGGCTCGCCGATAACGGTTTCATTTGGGTCAAGCTCTATTTCTACAAATTGCAATTCTTCGCCGTAAATGCGGTAATCAATTTCATGGTTGCGTAACATGGTAAAAATTTTTTGTAAAAGTAAAGAGCGCAACAGAGGAAAATGAAAAAAGCCTTGCGATTATTTCGCAAGGCTAAAAATTTATTTGTGCGGTTAAAACCTGTTTAGGGCTTGATAAATCTCATCTTCACTGTTTCGCCTTTGCTGGTTTGAACACTAAGGTTATATACGCCGGCACAGAGGCCGCTTATATCAACACATACAGTATTTGCGCTGCTGTTCATAATGGCTTTGCGCTGCATTTTGCCATCGGCGCCGCTTACGCTGGCACAACTGATGCTGGTATTGGCAGGCACCCACACATAAAGTTTGTTGCTGATCCTTGCAGGCAAAATCCTTATAGCATCTGCGCTGGCTTTGGTGCTGATGGTTTCAATATTGCTGTATAAAAAATTGCCATCAGCATCCACAATTTTA
Organism: uncultured Ferruginibacter sp.; assembly: GCA_964426665.1. Taxonomy (GTDB): domain Bacteria; phylum Bacteroidota; class Bacteroidia; order Chitinophagales; family Chitinophagaceae; genus Ferruginibacter. The sequence continues at coordinate 3,550 of CAYRRL010000096.1, forward strand.
AGGCGGTAATAATTATTGCTTGAAAAAAGGTTGTTGTCCTTTGCGCTATAAAATTTTTCTGAGCCTGAAAAAGAAGTGATATAAAAAAAACTTTCCCCGTCAATGCTTTTCTCCAGTTCGTATCGGCGCACTTTTATGGCTGATGTAGCCTGCCAGCTAATATCGCAACCGTTATTTGCAAAAGAGGCTTTCAGGTTTACATCGCTTAATAGAACAGGCTTGGCCAGCATAGAAGAAGCCATTGCGCCTGAGGCAAGTTGTGCATTGGCTTCTGGAGCCAACAAAGCTGTAAATGCGAAAATGTAAAGTGCCTGTTTCATTTTTCCTGTTTTCATTTGGGTTCCGGTTGAATGGTTAATACAACTGGTTTTCGGGGATACCGGAAATCGTTTTAACAGGAACAGGATAGGAGGGCGGCTGTTTGCTGGTAAGCGGTACACTGCCGCAATTCGGTTGCAAATATCAGTTATTTTATTTGATACTACAATCCTCTTTATCTTGTTCAAATAGTTATAAGCCGAATGTGTGCCATTAATAAAAGCATTGAAAACCAAAGCATTAAAAATGCCTTTCGGTCGCCATTGTTTATAAAATGGAAAATTTATCCTGTAAAAAGAGAGCGCCCCGCATATAGCAGGGCGCTGTTCATTAATGTAATCACAGGAATTATTTTGAAGCTGTATCTTTCAATTTGCCGTTCCATACTTTTTTGCCCTGTATTCTTCTTGCCAAATACATAATACCTACAAAGGCAAAAAACAGCGGGCCTGTAAAGCCAAGCATTGCGATGAATTTTGTGCCATAGAATTTTTCCATCGGCCTTTTCAGCCTTTCTGCAATCAGGTACATGCTTGGCACCATCATCAGCGTAAGGAAGAAAGCGAATATCAAACCGAATATAATTGTCCAGCTTAATGGGCCCCAGAACACTACGCTATCGCCCCCGAAGAAAATATGAGGGTTTAAATGCTGGAAAAAGGAAACGAAATTGATATTGAAACCAACCGCCAGCGGAAGCAAACCAAGGATGGTGGCAACTGCTGTTAGCAATACCGGTATAATACGGATGCGGCCAGCCTGTATAGCTGCTTCACGGGTACGCATACCCCGGCCACGCAGCTCATCTGTAAATTCAATTAATAAAATACCATTCTTAATAACAATGCCTGCCAGCCCAACAATACCTATGCCCACCATGATGCTTGCCATTGTCATGCCTGTGAGGGCATAGCCCAGCAACACGCCGATTACAGAGAAGAAAATTTCTGTTAGCACAATAAATGGTTTGCTCAATGAATTAAACTGCAGCACCAAAATCAAAAAGATAATACCGAGGGCAATACCTAATGCAGAGCCTAAGAATGCATTGGTCTCAGCTTCCTGCTCGCCCTGGCCTGTTTGTTTAATGTTTACATCAGCAGGTATTTTAGTTTTTGATTTAAAGTCGGCAATCTTGTAACTGAGCTCCTGGTTGATTGGCCCTGCCATGGTTGGGTCAAGCACATTGCTTTGTAACTGGATAGTGCGTTTTACATTTTTCCTTCTGATGCCACCGCTGCCGTTAGTATAATCTACTTTTGCCACTGCACTTAACGGAAGCGACTTTACCAGCATTGTATTCATATCCATAAAAGTGATACGCATGTTCATCAGGTCTGTAATATTATTGCGGAGCAAATCCGTATAGCGCACCTGTATCTTGTATTCATCTTCGCCATCTTTCAATTTGCTTACCTCACGGCCAAACACGGCCGAGCGTATTTCCATCCCTATCTGCCCGGTGTACAAGCCTTCCAGCATAGCCTTTTCCCTGTCTACATTGATGGTGATTTCAGGATTGTTGAGGTCAACATCCATAACTAGGTTTTCAATCCCGTTCACCTGGTTAGTGTCAAGGTAATTAGAAAGCGATGTTGCCACTTTTGCTATCTCAGTAAAGTTGTCGCCGCTTATTTCAATATTTACAGGAGGGTCTGTTGGAGGGCCGCCATCTTCCTGAGCTACTTCAATGCTGGCGCCGGGTATGCCTTTTACAGCTTCCCTTATGCCATCCATTATAGGCTTTGTCTTTTTGCCGTGGCGTTTTTCAAATTCTACAAACGACACCTGTATCCTTCCTAAATGCGGCTGCACACTCCTGTTATTGTCACGTGGGTTATTGGCGCTCACAGCCACATTACTGATTACGCTTTCCACAATGCTGCCTGTTTCGCCGGGCTTTTCGTCGCCAAGCACTTTGTAAACCCTTTTTTCAAGCACCCTTGTTACACTATCCGTGCGTTGTACACTGGTGCCAACAGGCATTTTTAAATACACATATACAAAATTCGGGTCGCCACTGGGGAAGAAAACACTTTTATTGCCACGTACCATCAACAGGCCAAGAGAGAATGGGAATAGCAAAAATAAACTTACCAGCAGCCAGGCAGGCCTTTTGCCTTTCAACACCCAGCGAAGCAAGTTTTCGTAATGGTCCATCAGCCATGGCAATGCTTTTTTCTGGAACCTGTGTATCACACCATTCAGCACATACGAATTAAACACCATCAACAGCCCCATCATCAATAAAAAGTTAGCGATGCCATGAGAACCTGTTAAGTGCAGTAATATGCCGCCAATGATAAAAGTTAAAAACCATTTGCTTTTAAATACTGCCTGCTTTGGTTTTTCGTATTCCTTTCCTTCAGGCTTCATAAAGCTTACAGCAAACACCGGATTGAATATAAATGCAACAATCAATGACGCCGCAAGTGTCAATATCAAAATGGTAGGCAGGTAAATCATAAACTTGCCAATGATGCCTTTCCAGAATAACAGAGGGAAGAAGGGGGCTAATGTTGTTGCTGTGCCAGCTAATACAGGAATGAATACTTCGCCTGCTGCTTCTTTAGCGCTTCTTACAATTGGCACTTTGCCATTATTATAAATACGGTGCGTATTTTCAATTACCACAATAGCATCGTCCACAATAATGCCTAAGCCAAACAGCAATGCAAACAATACAATGAAGTTGAGCGTGACATGCGTGCCAATAATGCCATCTGCAAGCGGGAGAAACAGGAATGCAACAAACACACTCAAGGGCACGCTTAATGCAACAAAGAAAGCATTAGTAACACCCATAAAGAACATCAAAATCAACAGCACCAAAATAAAACCAATCACTATCGTGTTTACCAAATCATTGAATGATGTGGCAGTGAGTTTGCTTTGGTCGCCGGTGATAACAACTTTTAAATTTTTGGGCAGGTCTTCATTCTGCTGCATCTCTGCCACTATGCCTTTTATTTTCCCTGCAGCATTGATGAGGTTTTCGCCCGCACGCTTTACAATATTGAGAGTGATTACATTTTTCCCGTCAAGCCTTGCATAGCTTTCAGTTTCTTTTACCGTGTCTACCAACTGTGCAATATCCCTTAAATAAACAGCACCGCCCCTTGCACTGCTGCGTACTACTATATTCTGCAAATCAAGAGCACTTGTAAACTGCCCTTTGATTTTTAATGTGCGCTTCATATCGCCTACAGCAACTAAACCGCCCGTTACATCACGGTTCTCACGGCTTACTGCATTTTCAATATCCTGAAAACTTATTCTTGCGCTTGTCATTTTGTAAGGGTCCACATTAATTTGTATTTCCCTTTCCGGCGCACCTACAATTTCAGCCCTTGTAATTTCCGGCAGCTCTTCAAACTTGTCCTGCATTTTGTCTGCATATTCTTTCAGTTTCACGCCATCATAATCGCCGCTTATGTTTACAAACATGATGGGCATTTCACTAAATGCAAATTCCTGCACATTCGGTTCCTGCGTTAAATCGTTTGGCAAATCAGTTTTTGCTTTGTCTATCGCATCCTTCACCTTTTGTTTTGCCAGTTCTGTTTTTACATCTGTGTCAAACTCAACAATTATCAAACTGTAATCTGCCTGCGATGTACTTTGTATTTTTTTAACCTTGGCGCCGGTAATGCCTTTTAGTTCTTTTTCAATCGGCCTTGTTACAAGGTTTTCAATATCTGCTGGTGAATTCCCAATATAAACAGTGGTAACACTAATTGTCGGCACCACAATGTCAGGGAACTGTTCTTTAGGCATGGTGTTGAATTGTATCAGTCCATATAAAGAAATCAGTATCGCAATGATATAGATAGCGGTCCTGTTGTCAACAGCCCAGCTTGTTGGCTTGAATTGTTTAAATTTTTTGCTGATGCCTTCTGCTAATTTCATAAACTCTTAGTTTCAATTTTTGTCTTTTATTATCTTCATCTCTTCTTCCAATTACAGAGTTGCATTTACCAATTGCCCTTCGTATAAACTCTGGTAACCCTCTGTTATTAACTCGTCGCCTGCTTTTATACCTGTTTTTACTTCCACTTCGGCGCCATACACTTCACCAATGATGATGTTGCGTTTGCTTGCTACCATTTTCCCGTTGCTTAATTTTTGTATTATATACACATACTTTCCTTTTTCGTCAGTTTGCACCACATTCACAGGTATTACAATTGCATTCGGTGCAGCATAGTCTAATATTTTTACAACAGCGGTTTGATTTGGTTTTAGCGCAGCATCATAAGGGATTCTTGCATCAGCAATAAAACCACGTTGTGTTGGGTCAACCACCTGGCTTATCCTTGTGACAGTTGAATTAATGTTCTTGTTCAAATCTTCAATCAAAATATTCACTGGTGCACCATGCCGTACCCTGCCGCCATAATTTTCAGGAACATTTGTAACCACTTTAAGGCTGCTGGTATTTACAATTTTTATTTGCGGCTGCCCGCTTGCTGTCATCCCCTGGAATATTTCGCCAACTCTTACATTAACCACATCTGCTACTCCGTTCACATCGCTATACACATTAGCCGTTTTTAATTGCTCTTCTGCAACCTTTACCTGTTCTTTTGCGCTTTCCAATTGGTTTTCCAGGGCCTCCACATTATTTTTTGCAGAAATCAGTTGTACCTCTGTCCCTATATTCTGGTCCCACAAATTTTTCTGGCGCTGGTAGATATTTTTTGCAAAAGCGAGCTGTGTTTTAATGCCTTCTAGCTGTTGCTTTGATGCAGCCACCTGCTGGCGTACAATCGCATCGTCTAATTTCAGCAACAACTGGCCTCTCCTTACCATGTCTCCTTCCTTTACATACAATGCCTTTACCTGCCCACCCATGCCACGTGGCGTAATAAGTGAAATATTGTCTGCATCCA
>CAYRRL010000097.1:0-5358 GCA_964426665.1 uncultured Ferruginibacter sp.
TGGGACCAACCGAATGTATTTGTTGTAGGCGATGACGACCAGAGCATTTACCGTTTTCAGGGAGCTAACGTGGAGAATATGCTTGGCTTTGCAGGCACTTACGAAAAGGATTTAAAAACAGTGGTGCTTACCAATAACTACCGCAGCACACAGCCGATACTAGATATTTCAAAAACGCTTATCAATAAAAACAATGAGCGCCTAGTAAAACAAATTGAAGGCCTCAGCAAAGAGCTCGTTGCTGCCAACACAAAAATAAATTCACTGACAGACGGGCCTGTGGTTACAGAATACAATTCTGTAAAAGAAGAAATGGCGGGCATTACCAACAGGGTTTTTGCTTTGTGCAGCGAAGGCGTGCCGCCCGGAAAGATTGCAGTGATTTACAAAGAAAATAAATACGGCGAAGAGCTGGCTGCTTATTTACGCCTGAAAGGCCTGGCTGTTTACAGCAAAAGGAGCATAAATATTTTAGAAGACCCTTTTATAAAAAAAGTAATACAGTTGCTGAAGTATTTGAATGCAGAGCATGACATACCGTATGGCGGCGATGAAATGCTGTTTGAAATACTGCATTATGATTTTTATAAAATACCAGCCATAGAAATTGCGAAACTTACAGTAGAAGTAAACCAAAAAAAATACGGCGGCGAACCGATTTCGATAAGAAAATTATTATTAGACAAAATAAAAGAAACACCCAAAACTTTATTTGACAAAACAATAAACGAAGCATTAAAAAATGCAGGGCTTGCACTGGAAGAGTTAATTGCCGAAGTGCCGAATGTAACACTGCAGCAATTGGCAGGCAAAGTAATCCAGAGAGCAGGAGTGCTGGCATACATTATGCAAAGCCCGGAGAAAATAAAGCTGATGCAGTTGCTGGCTGCTTTGTATGATTTTGTAAAAGATGAAACCAGCCGTAATGCATCGCTTGATTTGAAAGGATTGATAAGCATTATTGAATTAATGGAAAAAGAAGAGCTGCCTTTGCCCATGGTGCAGGTAGCTGGCAGCGATAAAGGCATCAACCTCTTAACGGCGCATGGCAGCAAGGGCCTTGAGTTTGAGTATGTGTTCTTTGCCGGCTGCAATGCATCATCATGGGAGAAAAAAAGAAAACCCGGCGGGGGCTACAAACTGCCGGATACCATGTTTTCTTCTTTAGCAACATCGTCTGACGAAGAAGAATTGAGACGGTTGTTTTATGTAGCATTGACAAGGGCAGAAAAACATTTATTCATTTCTTATGCCCGTTACAAAAATGATGGCAAAGAAATGGAGCCGTCTATGTTTATTGCTGAAATACTGGAGCAGCATAAACTGCCGGTTGAAAAAATTGCCTTAAGCGATGAAGAAATGGCTGCATTTCATGAATTACAGTTCACTTTGCAGGCACCGGAAATTGAAAAAGACGAAGAAGATTTTATTACAGCTTTGCTGGACAAGTTTGTAATGAACGTAACAGCGTTGAACAATTATCTCCATTGCCCATTGGAGTTTTACTACAAAAATTTAATCCGCATACCAAGCGGCAAAAACGAAGCAACTGAATTTGGCAGCGCCATACACCATGCATTGGAAAAATTATTCAGGAAAATGCAGGAAGGCGGCAAAGAGCAATTCCCATCGAAAGATGAAATGGTTGGCGATTTTGAATGGTACATGCACCGCCACCGGGAGAATTTTACAGAGGAAGCATTTGCCAGAAGAATGGAATATGGCAATGAAGTATTGAGGAATTATTATGACAAATACGTCAATAGCTGGAACAAAATCGTGGCGGTGGAAAGGAATATCCGTGGCGTGGTGGTGAATGGTGTTCCATTAAAAGGCAAACTGGACAAACTGGAATTCAACGGCAAGGAAATAAATGTGGTGGACTACAAAAGCGGCGATATTGACAAAGCGCAGCCAAAATTAAAAGCACCGAATGACAAAGACCCGAACGGCGGCGATTACTGGCGGCAGGCAGTGTTTTACAAACTGCTTATTGATAACTACGAACAGAAAGACTGGAAAGTAATCAGCACCGAGTTTGACTTTGTGGAACCGGATAAAAAGAAAGAATACCGGAAGGAAAAAATTATAATTACGCCTGCTGATACGGCAACAGTGTCGAATCAAATAAAAGAAACATGGGATAAAATACAGGCCCGGGATTTTTATACCGGCTGCGGCAAAGAGGATTGCCATTGGTGCAATTTTGTAAAAGACAATAAGCTGGCGGTGGCATTGCATGATATTGAAGAAGAGGAAAGCATTTAAGTGTTGCCTTTTTAACCACAAAGGGCTCAAAGGTTTACATAAAGAACACGAAGATCCTTGAGAACTTTGTGCCATTCTTAGTGGGCTTTGTGGCCTAGCTGACCTCCACAAAATATTTTATGATTGCCTTGCCCATGCTTGTAAAATAAAGCGGCTAAGTTTGCACTAATGAAGTTTCGATACATTCTTTACAGCATATTTATTTGTTCCATATTTTATTCCGCAGGCCTTTCTATTACAGGCTGTGCACAAATTGGCTACCCTACCGGCGGGCCTAAAGACACTATTCCACCTGTTTTAGTAAAAGCTGCGCCACCAGAAAGAACTACCAATTTTACCGGAAAAGAAATCACACTCACATTCAATGAATACATCGATGTACAGGATATACAAAACAACCTGCTGGTAGCCCCGTTTCCCAAAGCTAACCCCAATATCACCCACAAATTAAAAACAGTAACCGTCAAATTAAAAGACACGCTGCTGGCCAACACTACTTATGCAATAGACTTTGGCAATTCATTAAAAGATTTGAACGAAGGGAACCCGTTCAGGAATTATACCTATGTGTTTTCTACCGGCAAAACAATTGACTCGATGACTTTGAGCGGCACCGTGGTGATGGCTGAAACGGGAAAAACAGACAGTACCATTACTGCTATGCTTTACAAAGATGCGCCAGACTCTGCTGTACAAACCCGTAAGCCAAATTATATAGCAAGGCTCAACAGGCAAGGCAATTTTACTTTTAAAAATTTGTCGGCAGGCGCCTATAAACTGTATGCATTAAAAGATGGCGATGGCGGCAAAACCTATAATTCAGCAATAGAAACATTTGCCTTTGCGCCAAAAGAAATTTTTATAACAGACAGCGTAAAAAAAGCAGATACTTTATTTGCTTACGCAGAAGAAAAAGATGTAAAGAAAACTGCAGCAAGCGCAACTAAAACTACTGCCGATAAAAAGCTGAAGGCTTCCGTGGCGGTAAACCCCAATGCACCGCAAAGCCTGTTATCGCCATTAGAAATAACTTTTAACCGCCCTGTCAAAACTTTTGATGAACAAAAAATACAACTCACAGATTCATCCTATAAGCAAATAAATGGCGTTACTGCCAGTTTTGACAGCACAAGAAAAATACTGGCGCTGTCTGCGCCATGGGCAGAAGGGTTTGATTATGCACTCATCATAGGCAAAGAATCTGTAACAGATTCAACTGATGCCAAGTTATCCAAATCCGATACCATTCATTTCAAATCAAAAGAAAAAAGAAACTATGGCAACCTGGTGCTGCGTTTCAAAAATTATAAAGCATCGCTTCATCTTATGCTGCAAATATTCCAGGGCGAAACTTTATTCAAATCTATCCCTGTAACCTCTGAAAGCTGGAACGATAAAATGTTTGAGCCCGGGGATTATGATGTAAGAGTTTTATACGATGATAACAACAACGGCAAATGGGACCCCGGTAATTACAAAGAAAAGCGCCAGCCGGAAAGAGCAATAACACTGAGCAGAAAATTATCTGTAAGGGCAGATTGGGACAATGAAAAAGACATAGAGCTTTAATGGATAGTTTCTTAATTGATAATTCCATTAGCTCACCAGTATGTTAAGTATCCGCTATCCCATTATCAATTATCTTTGAAGCATGGTTTTTTCCTCCTCTCTCCTCGAAAATGCGGTGAATGAATTTGCAAAGCTGCCCGGCATCGGGAAAAAAACAGCTTTGCGGCTGGTGCTGCATTTAATCAAACAAGACAAAGCCACAGTGCAGCAATTCAGCAGCGCTTTGGCACAAATGAGGGAAAACATACAATTCTGCAGCCGTTGCCACAATATTTCTGATACGCCTGCCTGCAATATTTGCAGCAACCGCAGCCGCAAGCAGGATGTGGTTTGCGTGGTGGAAAATATCCGTGATGTAATTGCTATTGAAAGCACACAACAGTTTAACGGGCTTTACCATGTACTTGGCGGCATCATCTCCCCTTTAGATGGAATAGGGCCAGATCAAATCAATATCGAATCGCTTGTAACCCGGGTTAAAGACGAAAACATTGCTGAAATTATTTTTGCCCTCAATGCCAACGTTCAGGGCGATACCACCGTTTACTATATCAGCAAAAAGCTGAAAGGGCTGCCGGTGAAAATTACCACCATTGCCAGGGGTATTGCCTTTGGTGGCGAATTGGAATATGCAGACGAAATGACGCTGGCCAAGAGTATCAGCAACCGTATCCCGGTTGAAAACTATATCTCCGCCGGCAATTAACTGGCAAATTTCCATGTTTAGCACTTTTTTATTCCTGCTCAGCATGTTTGCATAGCATACATACAGCAAGGGCAATACCTTTATTCAAGAAGACAAACCAATGGCCAGCAAAGGGAAAAATATTTTTACAGCATTGTTGCTTTTTGCAGTTATAAGCGGCGCAACAGGCTATTACCTGTGGAACAAGCCGCACAAAGATGTGGCTGCTGTGGAAGGCATTGATACAGATGCCGCTGCATTGTACCAGTCTTTTATTGCAGACAGCGCCAACGCCAATAAAAAATATTACCAGCAGGTGTTGAACGTATCGGGCACGGTAGCCGGCATTTCAAAAAACCTGCAAAACCAAACTGTTGCCACATTAAAAACGAATACAGAAGGGGCATTTATCAATTGCACTATGGAAGGCGGAGCAGGGGATATAAAACAGGGAGAGGCTGTTGCCATAAAAGGCGTATGCCAGGGCATACAGGGCGATGCGGAACTTGGCATTTTAGGCGATGTATATATGGTGCGCTGCTACATCATTAAATAATTCATTTTAATAACCCATACATGAATAAGGGGCTTATAGTTTTTTTTATTGTTTCATTAATGGCAGCGATGTCATGCAAGCATGAAATTCCAAAACCGCCCGGGCCGGAGGGTATTTGTTTTGAAAACGATATACTGCCGGTTTTTCAAAGCTATTGCGCCAAAAGCGGTTGCCATGATGCAACTACAGCTTCCGATGGATATGTACTCGACAGTTACGCCAATATAATTTCCAAAGAAGTTGAACCCGGCAATGCAGCAGGCAGCAAAATTTATAGAGT
>CAYRRL010000097.1:5368-8752 GCA_964426665.1 uncultured Ferruginibacter sp.
TATAGAGTGCTTACAGAAGACGGCGATGACAGGATGCCGCAACAACCTAATGAGCCATTGAGTGCAGCACAGATAAATCTTATTGGGCAATGGATAAATGAGGGCGCTATATATACAGCAGGTTGCGCCCCTGTTTGCGACAGCAGCAGCTTTACTTATAGCGCCAATGTGAAACCCATTTTACAAACACATTGCCTTGGGTGCCACAGCGGCACTGCAGAAGCCGGCGGTTTCATACCATTAGATACCTACGACGGGTTGGTGGGGGTTGTAAATGGCAATTCCTTATTGCCGGCCATTGAGCAAACCGGCGCTTACCCCATGCCAAAAAATGGCGTTAAAATAAGCGATTGCAAAATTGCCATTATCAGGAAATGGATAGAGAGCGGCGCGCCGAACAACTAAACATTATTGAATGAACCGGAATAGAAACATACAATATTTTTTTGCCGCTATTATGGTTATTGCAGCGATAACTGGCTGTTACTACGATAAAGAAGAACTGCTGTACCCCGGCAGCACGGCGGCGGTTGATTGCTCAACTGTCCAGGCAAAATTCGGCGCAGATGTATTGCCGGTTATTTCGGCAAAATGCGCTACATCAGGCTGCCATAATGGAAGTGCGTCAGGTGGGTTAGTACTTCAGGATTATGGGCAAATAAGCGGCAAAAGACAGGTTAAACGCAAGGGCTTTGATAGAAAAAACAATGCCTCCATCTGGCCCGTTGCAGCCTTCCGAAATAAACACAATTAAATGCTGGCTTGAAAGCGGCGCACCTAATAATTAAACCATCCCGATAACTACCGGGAATTAAAAGAAACTTTATGAAAAAAATCATTTTGGCTGCCATTATCCTGTTTGCAGCAAACAACATGGCCAATGCACAAAAAATTTATACCAAAAACGGGCATATCTCTTTTTTCTCCAAAACAAACATGGAGAATATAAAAGCAGATAACAACCAGGTGATGAGCGTGCTGAACACCCAAAGCGGCGAATTGCAGTTTTCAGTCATCATCAAAAGTTTCCATTTTGAAAAAGCGCTGATGGAGGAACACTTCAATGAGAATTATTTAGAGAGCGAAAAATTCCCCAAATCAACTTTTAAGGGAGTTGTGGCCGGCATAAGCAAAGTAAATTTTGCAGCAGATGGGTCTTACCCGGTAACTGTAAGCGGCGATTTAACCATACATGGCATTACCAATAAAGCAACAGCCAAAGGGAATTTTATAGTAAAAACCGGCAAAACAACAGGTTATTGTGTTTTTTCAGTTGCGTTGGCTGATTATAAAATAGCTGTGCCCAAATTAGTAGAGAACAATATTTCAAAAACTATTGAGATAACAGTGAACTGCCTGTACGATAAAAAAATGTAATGCTGGAAACTTTTACAATGAGAAATAAATTATCAATACTGTTATTTGTACTGGTGGCTGTTTGTAACAATCTATATGCCCAAGAGCCTGCTGACACTACAGACCTCATGGCTCAATTAGAGAAAGAATCAGAAGACAAAAATGTTGTGAACTACACTACAGCCACATTCAAAACCACCCGGCTTGTAAATGGCCACACAGTAGAAAATGTTGGCAAAGGCGTGCTGGATGTAAAAATATCGCACCGCTTTGGCACTTTGAATAAAGGCGGCTACGAATTGTTTGGCCTTGACAATGCAACCATGCGCATGGGGCTTGATTATGGCATCAGCAAAAGATTGATGGTGGGGGCAGGCCGCAGCACTTATCAAAAAACCTACGACGCTTTTTTAAAGTTTAAGCTGCTGCGCCAGTCAACCGGTAAAAAAAACATGCCGTTTACTGTAAGCTATGTTGGCACCGTAGCCTTAATGACATTGAAATGGGCAGATACCAGCCGGAAAAATTATTTCAGTTCAAGGCTTAGCTATACACACCAATTGATTATCGGCAGCAAATTATCTGAGGGCACATCGCTGCAACTGATGCCTACCTATATCCACCGCAACCTTGCCGCATTGGCAAACGATCCAAACGATTTGTATGCCATAGGCATTGGCGGCAGGCAAAAATTGACAAAGCGGCTAAGTTTTAATCTGGAATATTACTATCAAATACCTAAGTACAAAGTAGCAGGCACCGCCAACCCTTTATCTGTTGGCTTTGATATTGAAACCGGCGGCCACGTTTTCCAATTGCATTTCACTAATTCCACCGCTATGGCAGAAAGGGCTTTTATAAGCGGTACCACCGGCAAATGGGGAAAGGGGGACATACTTTTTGGCTTCAATATTTCAAGGGTGTTTACCATTGGGAAGCATAAATAGCCATTGCCATATCACAGTACTACATTTTGCAATACGGCACGGTTGCGTTATTTTTGTGCCGCTACAGGCGGATTTGTTTATTGTTCGGCCGCATCCTGAGTTTATCGAAGGAATACAGAACTAATAAACGTTACAAAACTCTCACATAGTTTTTCGGGCGTTTATAAGTTTGCTGTTTATTTTTTGGTAACCGGCCTAAACAACATTGTTCAGCTTCAGTGGCGTCGCACTTTTGTACATTATAACTCTATTAAGCGGCCCGCTTCAGCAGTAACAGCGCAATCAACAATTCAACCATGCAGCCATAAAACAATTTAGTTATGGACATCAGGAAAGAATTAGAAAAACGCATTCTCATTATTGATGGCGCTATGGGCACCATGATTCAACGGCACAAACCAACCGAAGCCACTTACCGTGGCGAAAGGTTTAAAGACTGGCCGATGGATGTAAAAAACAACAGCGACATTCTTAATCTTACTCAGCCGCAAATTATTGAAGGCATCCACAAACAATATTTGGAAGCCGGTGCAGACATTATTGAAACCAACACATTTGCAGGCACTGTAATAGCTCAGGAAGATTTTAAGCTGGAAGAATATGTGTATGAAATAAATGTAGAAGGGGCAAAAATTGCAAGAAGGGCTGCGGATGAATACACAACAAAAAATCCGGCCAAGCCAAGGTTTGTTGCAGGGGCAATTGGCCCATTGAACAGGACATTAAGTTTATCGCCAGATGTAAACAACCCCGGCTACCGTGCTGTTAACTGGGACCAGGTGGTTAAAGCTTATTATGAGCAAGTACAGGGCCTGGTTGATGGCGGCGTTGATTTGTTTTTAATAGAAACCATCTTTGATACACTCAATGCAAAAGCAGCCATCTTCGCTATCAAAAAATATTACCATGATACTGGCAAAAAAGAATTGCCAATAATGGTTAGCGGCACCATCACCGATGCCAGCGGGCGCACATTAAGCGGCCAAACGCTGGAAGCATTTTATATTTCTGTAGCACATGCCAATCCGTTAAGTGTTGGCCTCAACTGTGCATTAGGCGCCAAAGAAATGCGGCCCCATAT
>CAYRRL010000098.1:0-4509 GCA_964426665.1 uncultured Ferruginibacter sp.
AAGCGCTTCCTTTGTTTTTCTTTCCGCAACCTGTCAATGATGCGATAGCTGCTACAGCTAAAAAAATACTTAACGTGTTTTTCATTGTTTTTAACTTTGAGGGTATTGGGCAAATGTAATAATTATTTTGATTTATGCACACGCTGTGCATTATTAACGTCAAAATTTTCGTAAAAATAATAAAAGACCTCATCAAAAACGCAGCCCCACAAAGAATATTGTGTTAATAACCGGGTATATTTTACCGGTTTTGCCGATGTTTCACTCCGCTTATGAATGCTTCCACCGTTGTGAAAGGCGGGCTGCAAACATAATTACTGCAAAGGAATATCTGGATAAAATCCAGTGGCTCTTTGTTTCTCAGCATAGGGAACTTACTTCCCCCTTCCTGCGAAACCATCATTATTTTTCCCGGCAAATAATAGCTCGCCTGCAGTGAAGCCGATATTTCAAAAGCACCGGTTCCAATTATTGTTACCTCGTCTGCCCCATTAATTTTTTGCTGGAGCAGTGAAGCCCATACCCCAAACGACGAGGGGTATTTAATTATTGCTTCAGAAACAGCCTTTGCCATCTGCTCAGCCCTAAGCCCCCACCCGCTTTCCTCAAAAATTATTGACAGGGCATAAAGCACTTTGGCCATTACAGCATTGCCCGATGGCACAGCGCCATCATAAATTTCCTTTTTCCTGGTTATAGTATCGGCCTGGGCATAGTGTGTATAATAAAAGAATACATTATCGCTGTCGCTGAAGTTTTCTATTACATGGCTGCAGATGCCTTTTGCTTTTTCTAAATAAAAGGTGTCAAAATCAAGCCCATGCATTTCAAGGCATGCTTCGATAAGATAGGAATAATCATCAAGAAACGCCGGGTATTTTGCTATTCCATTTTTCCAGGTGTGGCGCATTTCGTGGCTGTTTTTATCAACACTAAAATTGCCAATAACAAAATCAAAAGCATTTTTTGCAAGCTGCTTATAATTTTTATCCTGCAAAACAATGGCTGCTTTGGCAATTGCTTTTATGGCTAAAGCATTCCAGCCAAGTATTATTTTATCATCAAGCCCGGGGCGTATTCTTTTGTTCCGTTCTGCCAAGAGCTTACGCAAACAGGTTTCTTTCATCTGCAAAAAAAACTCTTTGCCCAATTGCTTTGATTTTGCAAATTCATCCTCTGGTTTTAATACCCTTAAAATATTTTTACCTTCCCAATTCCCTTGTTCTGTTATGTCAAAAAAATTGCAGAAAAGCGCTGCATCGCTGCCAAGTATTTTCTCTACCTCTCTTTTATCCCAAACATAAAATTTCCCCTCTTCCCCTTCACTGTCCGCATCCAGCGCTGCATAAAACCCGCCTTTTGGGTGGAGCATTTCGTTTTGCAAAAACAAAATGGTTTTGTCTATGGCATATTTGTACTTTTCAGATTTTGTTATTTGATAAGCATCACAAAGCACTATTAATAACAGGGCATTGTCATAGAGCATTTTTTCAAAATGTGGCACCAGCCATTGCTCATCGGTGCTGTAGCGTGCAAGCCCTCCGCCCACATGGTCGTAAATGCCGCCATCAAGCATTTTGTCAATTGACAGCAAAGCTTGTTTCAAGGCTTCTGTATTGCCTGTATAATAATAATGCTCCAGCAAATATTGTATTGAAAATGTTTGTGGGAACTTGGGCGCTTTGCCAAAACCGCCCCAAACAGTGTCGGCAGATTTCATCAATGCCGAAAAAATATTTTGTAAAGTGGCTATATCAAATTCCTTCCTAAAATCAATGCCGAAAACTTTTTGTGGCGATGCTGCGAAATTGCCTGCATCGCTGATGTGCGCTGTAAGGTTTTCTGCCTGCGCTTCTATCTCATTTCTTTTTTCTTTCCACGATTGGGCGAGGCTGTGCAGCACTTCCCTCCACGATGCCCTGTTAAAAGCCCGTACCGGCGGGAAATAAGTGCCTCCATAAAAAGGTTTTGTATCCGGTGTAAGGAATACATTAAGCGGCCAACCGCCGCTGCCCGATATGGCCTGTACCGCATCCATATATATATGATCCAGGTCTGGCCGCTCTTCCCTGTCAATTTTTATATTGATGAAATGCCGGTTCATGATGGCCGCCGTTTCCTCGTTTTCAAAACTCTCCCTTTCCATTACATGGCACCAATGACAGGCAGAATAACCAATGCTTACCAGGATCATTTTATCTTCCTGCTTTGCTTTATTGAGCGCTTCTTTGCCCCATGGGTACCACTGTACCGGGTTATGCGCATGTTGCAAAAGGTAAGGGCTTGTTTCGTTTATAAGATTATTAGTGTGCTTATGTGCCATGGCTGCAAATTACTGCAACAAAAAAATTAAAGCTTGCCAATTATATCAAGCTATTAAATAAAATACTTTGATGCAGTGCTTTAAAACATGCATAAAATTTATTATTTTACTTAACAATTAAAACCCCTGCTATGAAAAAAAAATTATTAATGCCTTTTATGCTTATAGCAATTGCTTTTACCCCAAAAAAAATATTTTCGCAAACAGTACAGATAACAAACAACCAGTCCCAGTCGGGGAATATTGTAATTGGGCTTTCCAATTACCATGTAAGCGAATACATCTATAAAGAATCGGAAATCGGCGCATCGAATTTTACTACGGCACCCACCGCTATCAACCATATTGATTTTAATGTTTTTGCTGTTGGCAGCAATACAACCATCAACAATTACAATATTTATTTTAAAGAAGCCCCCCTTAGTGAAACCGCTTTTCCCAATGGGGTTTATGATACCACAGGCTATACTAAAGTGTTCAGCGGCACTTTTGTTGCAGCATCCGCAGGCTGGGCAGGCGTGGATTTGACAACACCCTTTATACGGGCCGCAGGCAATAACCTGAAAGTGCTAATTGAAAGGCTTGACGGCATTACTCATGGCGCATACAGTTTTAATGCATCGCTGGGCAACGATTCGAGCACAGCAGTAGCCAGCAGCCGGCGGGTTAACCTGGCCACATTGCCTGTAAGCGGCAGCACAGTATTAACCGGCTCTACCTTCAGAGCGCAGGTGCAGCTAAGGCATATTTACCCTAACGACGCAGCTATAAACACCGTTTATACTCTTGGCAAATTGCCAATACCTTTTGCGTCGCCGCATATTATTTCCACCAGCATTGTAAATAATGGCAGCAATACTTTAACCAATCTTGATGTAAGCCTTGATATAACCGGTGCCAACACTTTTTCCAATACAAAAACTATTGCCTCGCTGGCTCCCGGTGCTGCAGCTTCTGTTTCTTTTGATGCTTTTTCCCCTGCTGCCGCCGGATTTAACAATGTAAGCGTTTCGCTGCCGCCTGATGATTTTAGCAATGACAACAACAAAATTATTCTGCAGGAAGTATCAACTAACGCATACAGTTATGCCTATGGCGCTGTTGCCAGCGGCGCTACCGGCTTTTCTGTTACCGCCCTTAACCCAACAGGCACAGGCGATATTGTAGCAAAATTTATAACCAATAGCCCCACTACGGTAAACCAGGCAGGTGTTCGTTTTGCCAATGGCGGGCAGCCTTTCAGAATTGGCATTTGGGACAAATCGGGCGCAGGCTCTCCGGGCAATTTACTATGGGAGTCTGATGCTCAAATAAGCACAGCGGGCGAATTTACTTTGCCTATTAACCCTCCGGTAGCAGTTACAGATACTTTTTATATCGGCGTAAAACAAATTGGCAGCACCAATGTGCAGTTTGCTTACCAAAACGAAAGCCCCATCAGGCCCAGTACATTCTTTCTTACCTACCCAACAGGCAATACTGTGTGGGCAGATTTTGCGCCGGGCAATTCTTTTAAGTTTATGATAGAACCAAGGTTAACCATTGCCAATGATGTGGGCATTGCCAACATAAGCAACCCGATAAGCGCTTCTTCCATCGACAACTGTGGCATTATGCCACAAGCCACTATTGCAAACTTTGGCAGCAACAACCAGCCATCGCCTTTTGACATAACCTTCCGTATTAAACAAGCCGGCACTGTTGTTTATTCCAATACACAACAGGCAATATTGAACTCAGGCGAAACGAAAGAGATTTATTTTGCGCCATTTGCCGGCTCCCTCAGCGGCAGCGACTCTTCTTTTGTTTTTACAAGCCTTGCAGGAGACGGCGCAAGCAATAACGACACTGTAGTGAACAGGTTTACAACTGCCCTATATAGTTATTCAGATTCCACTACAGTAAGCGATGGGTATTCCTATGCTAATTCGACAACATGTGCCAACCTTGCGCCACTACAGCCAACATACAACTGGATAACACAGGAAAGCAACCAAATAAACTGGGGCGCTAACGGCGATGACAGCGTGCTTGCAACACCTGTCAGCCTGCCTGTGCCGTTTAAATTTTTTGGAGCTGATAAAAATATCAAGTCAGCAGTCTTCACAAAATATGACTGTTCATACAATATGACACTAAACAGCAATATTAAATTACTTCATATTCATTGATGCTCGCCAACCTTA
>CAYRRL010000098.1:4519-8602 GCA_964426665.1 uncultured Ferruginibacter sp.
ACAACCAGTTATGGGTTTGCAGCAATGGCTGGGTAAGCTTTACTGACCCCACTGCCACAAGTGCGGCTGTGCAACGAAGCCCTGCAACTATCCCTTTGGCGGGCGGGCTTAATAATTATATTGCAGCGCTTTTAACTGACCTTGACAATACCAGCGCCACTTACCCCGATGCACAAACTTTTTATGGCAGTGATGCTTCCGGGTTTGTTATCACCTTTAAACATGCCCACTTGTATGGCTCCGCAGATGACTACATTACTTTCCAGATAATACTAAAAGTGAATGGTGACATATTAATACAATACAACAATGCCGAAAGCACAGCGCCTGCGGTTACAAATATTACTAACTTTTGCAGTGTGGGCATTGAAAATAACGGCGGCACCAGGGGCATACAATACCGGCTTAACGGAAACGGGGGCCCAATATTTGGCTCGCCGTTGGCGCTTCAGTTTTATGCAAGGCCCACGCCGCCGGTGCCGGTTACGCTTGTGCGTTTTGCAGTTGAAAAAGGCAAATATGCCAACAGGGTTGAATGGAATACATCGCAGGAAATAAACAGCCGCTCATTTGTTGTTGAACATAGCAATAACGGCGTTAATTTCGCAGAGCTAACAACCATTGCTGCCGCAGGCAACAGCAACAGGGATACACACTATTCATTTATTGACAACAGCCCGGCTAAAGGCATGAACTATTACCGGCTGAAAATGATAAGCAATAGCAATATTGCAAAGCATAGCAGTATTGTGAGCGTGTTTAATGAAATGCCTGTTGGCCTTGCTATTTATCCAAACCCGTCAAAAAATAAAATTACTGTATGGTTTAGCGCTGCTAAAACCGCTATAGCATTTGTAAGCATACTTGATATTAATGGTAAAATTGTTTACAGTAAAAATGTACTGGCCAACGAAGGGGCAAACTCAGTACCGTTGGCTATTGAAAAGCTGGCTGCCGGGGCTTATATTTTGAAAGTGCAAACAGATGAGGGAGTAATGATTGAAAGGTTTAACAAACAGTGATGCTTGAACAGATAAAAAATGCCGGAGTAACTCCGGCATTTTTATTAGTTGATAGATAGAATTATTTTTTCTTAACTGCACTTAAATACAACTCCAATGCGCTTACCATGCTGGGGGCCTGCGGCTGCGGGGCTTTTATATCAAGCGAAAGGCCGGCTTCTTCCACCGCCTTAAAAGTGTTGGCGCCAAATGCGCCGATGCGGATGCCATTTTGTTTGTAGCCGGGAAAGTTTTCAATCAGGCTTTTTACACCACCTGGCGTGAAGAAACAAATTACATCAAAGCCTTTTGCCATTATTTCTTTTATATCGTTACTGATTATCTTGTACATTACCGGGGTGGCGTATTCGCAATTATGGGCCTTGAGCCAGTTGGTAATTTCGCTATCGAAAGACTGTGAGCAGGGGTACAGGAACTTTTCATTGTCCTTATGTTTGTTGATTACGTCAAACAGGCTTTTGTTGGTTCCGTCTGCGCCATAAAAAACCTTGCGCTTGCGGTACAAAATAAATTTTTGCAGGTAAAGGGCCACCGCTTCTGTAATGCAGAAATATTTTGTGTCCTGTGAAATGGCCAGTTTCATTTCTTCGCAAATCCTGAAGAAATGGTCAATGGCATTGCGGCTGGTAAAAACAACAGCAGTGTAATTAGCAATATCAATTTTTTGCTTCCGGAATTCTTTGGAAGGTATGCCTTCCACAATGATAAAAGGGTGAAAGTGCAGCTCTATGCTATGCTTTTTGGCCAAGTCGAAATACGGGGATTTTTCCCCTTCCGGCTTAGGCTGAGTGATGAGGATTTTTTTTATTGAAGGGGTTTTAGAAACTGCCGTTTTTTCGCCTTGTTTTATCATGCAACCGATGATTTTGTAAACCGTTCCGCAAAATTAGCCGTTTTTTCCAAATAAAACCACCACGCTTTTATAAATAAGCAAAAGGGGCAGCACCTCAACGCCGAGGATGTACACAAAGAAATGGAAACGGCTCACTTTAATATCCTTCCTCAGCAGCCCATACGAACGGAGGAAACGAAGCAAAAACATAAGCCCGATTAGCAGCAGGGAGAGCAGCACTGCAGGGTATTGCAAAAAGCTTTTGCCAAAAGCTATTACAATTATAAACGGGATGAGCAATACCCCTAAAATTTTATTGATAAGAAAAATAATGAAGAGATAGGTATTGGAAGCCTGGCTATAGCCTGTTATCCATCCTGTAAACAACAGCGAGGCATACTTGGCAAAGTACACAACGGCCAGGGATAGCGTACAAAGGCTTATGGCCAGCACCGGCGAATGGCTGTGTACCCATTTAAAATGCACCAGCAAAAAATAAATGTACAAACCCCCGGTTAACACAAACAGGACATTGAACAGCAATGACACCTGCCTTGCCTGCAGCAATTGGTCGGCCAACTGGCTTTGCCGCAGCGATGTGTTAAAGAAAACCCTGAATAAATTGTTGAAATAGCGCTCGTACAAAAAACGTAAAAAGGCAAAAAAGATTAGCAAGGCCAGGACCAAGTAAAATAAAATATCATTGAACATATAGCCATGTACCCTGGAAACCCTTTGGGATGGCGCTGGTGACGAATGCAAAAATTTGCTTTGTTGAAGCGCTCTTTGGATAATGCCCCTGTAACCTGATTGCTGATTTAAAATTGATGTTGTTATGCTGCCTTTTGGTGCAATTACTGAATCGCTAATACCTGCCGTGCTGTCTTTTGCTGCAGGCGGAGAATCGATAGGTAGCGGCAAAGCAACGCTGCCGGGCGTTTGTGCCTGTAATAAAAACGGAAACAAAAAAAATATGAAAAAGAAAAAAGCTTTCAAGCAAAAAAGTTGTGTGGCAAAAGTAAAATGAAAACGGTTACAAACCCCGGCCAGGCCCGGCTGGGTGCTAAAAGTAGTTGATATACCCAAAATGTATTTTTGATGCCCGGCGCAAATCAAAGTTAGTGTCGCTGCGCTTACCAAGGGCGAAACTCATATTGAGCAAGCCAAATTTTGTTTCAAACAACAGCCCCATGCCTGCACTTATAAAGTTGTTGCTTGTATTTATATCCTGGAATTTATTTCTTGCCCATCCACCATCGGCAAAACCAAACATATAAGAGTTCAGCCCGAGCAAATAACGGTACTCCGCTGTAAGCACGCCGTATTGTGTGGCATAAATGCTTTCCTCATCAAAGCCACGCAATAACTTATAACCGCCTATTTGAAACAATTCGTTCCTGAAAATATTGGGGCTGCTGAAATAACCAATATTTGCCTGGACTTTTAAAGTGCTTCTTTTGCCAGCCGGGAAATAATGCGCCGCATTTATTTTTACCCTTAGCTGGTACGTTTTTAATTTGAGCGAATCATACAAAGAACTGTAATTGAATAAAGGGTCTTTAATATTAATGATGTCATCGTTTTTACCGATTGTTTTAATGCCTACAGTTGTTATTGCCCTTATTTCGTTTCCGCTTCGTGGGTTGAATTTATAATTGGTGCTGGCCCATTCGTAATCAAGCCCAAGGCTTACGGCAGTTACATCCACATTAACGGGTAGTTTTTTTGTGGCAATAATGAGGTTGGTATCTACACCAGCGCCGAGCAAAGTTGTTTTTTGCTGTTGAATAAATAGCTTTCCGCTTTGCCTTGTGGAGAGCAAATATTGTATACCGAACTGTGTATTCAATTGTAAAAAAGTTGAATCCTTTTTAAAGAGCTCAAAGCCAAAATCAATACCAAAAGAAGAACGGAAAATATATGGCTGCTGATAACCTACAACTAACCGGGGGGAACTTAACTGCAACTGTTGCCAGTTTAGCAAAAAGGTTTCGCCGCCACCAAGGGCATTTTTCAAATTGAGGTTTACATCGCCGGTAAGCTGCAATTTGCCGGTTTGGTTATTGGCAGGCAAAAAACCCACTATAAAATTTACCTGGCTGCTTCGTTTTGGCTGCAAGTAAAGGTTAAGCACCGAACCGGTGCCAAGCATAGTTACATCAGATGGCTGCAATTCCTGCAGGTAAGGAAGCTCTATTATTTTTTTTCCTACCTGTTCCAGTTTCTCTT
>CAYRRL010000099.1:0-8572 GCA_964426665.1 uncultured Ferruginibacter sp.
ATGTTTACAGGCTGAAGCTTGTATTTCTTTTGCAGGAAATAATATTCCTTTTGCAGCATAATACAGTAATCGTCTTCAAACTGCCTTTCTAGCATATTTGCCTGTCCCAGCAGCAGTGCCTCAAGTTGCTGTATTTGGTTTTTATGTTTTGCCAAAATATTAACTGGTATGCTGGCTGCAATTTTTTCAAATGCCAATGCATTCACTTTTATGCCAAAATTTTTTGCCAGCATCCGCCAAAAAACTTCTTCCCAATGGTTATTGGTGGCAGCGAGTTGTGTTGCAAACAACTCCGATTTTTCCGATAGCCTTTCCACCAGCAGCCTTTGCATCCAGTTGGTCCAGATTAAACTGTCAACGCCCGAAAGCTGCTTTTCGCAGGGGATTGCAGCCGGGGATTGCATCAGCCCATTGTATTTTTCAAGCAGCAATTTGCTTACCCTTTGTTTTAATTCAAGTACAGGGAAGCTGGCACCCAGTTTTACATCATCATTCCACACCACATGCAGTATAATGTTCTTATAATTTTCATCGCCGCCATGCTTATGTTTTTTCCAATCAGATGAATTGATATGCAGCTCTATGTTGCCTGCCCAAACTGTACCGCCCACTTTAATTTTAGCATCTAAAAAATCAGGCCCCTGATTAACATTTAATTGGCCTGTGTTGAGAACAGCAAGCGGTTCGCCCTGCTGCGTTTGCAAACTATCCAGTTTAAAATAGCGGAATTGCCAGATGTATTGAAGAAGGCGCTCGTTCATAGCTATTGAATAAAGCTAAAGAAAAAAAATACCAAAATACTTTTGAAGCACTAAGCTAAAACTTTTCAAGCTCCTGCACTACCCTGCTCACGGGCAGCCCCATTACATTATAAAAATCACCATTGATTGATTTGATGCCCACCACGCCAATCCATTCCTGTATGGCATAAGCGCCCGCCTTGTCGTATGGCTTGTATTTGTCAACATACCATGCAAGCTGTTCGTTGGTTAACTTGTGAAACTCAACTTCCGTTGTATCTGCAAAAGCTGCTTCCTTTTTATTTGACAACAGCACCACGCCAGTAGTTACCGTATGTTTTTGCCCGTTCAGCCTTTGTAAAATACTGATGGCATCTTCCCTGTCTTTTGGTTTTCCAATTACTTCGTCGTTCAATACAACAATGGTATCTGCTGCAATAATTGTTTCGTTGCCTCCACCCAACATATTTTGCACCGCAAACGCTTTGTTCCTTGCAATATGCACAGCTATCCCATCAGGCCTTAAATCAGCCGGGTAAGATTCATCTGCATCGCTTACCACTACTTCAAAAGGTATTTCAGCCCACTGCAATAATTGTTTGCGGCGTGGCGATTGCGATGCAAGGATAAAATGGCTGCCTTCTATTTTCATAAATATATTTTAAGCAAAAGCATCGACAAAATGCCTGCAAACATTATTAGTTTTACTTTGGTGCTTATGGCATGGTACTCCCGGCTGTTTTGTGCTTTGTAAAACTGGCGGAGAGCCCGTATTAAAGGGACAACCAAAAGCAGCAGGCAATAAGCAGCGCAAAGCCACCAGCCTTTTTGCAGCATATAAATAACTATGATGCTGATAGCGCCAATTAATACCGATATCCATACACCCACAAAAACTTTTGATGCCGGCACCCCCCAAACTATCGGCATTGTTTTGCATCCGTATTTTTCATCGCCTTCCATGTCTTCTATATCTTTTACCACTTCCCTTACCAGTGAGATGATAAAAGCAAAACCTGCATACAGCGCCCCGAATTTGAAAATCTTATTCATGGCCGTAATAATTTCAGGGGGCTGGCTCAATGTATTGAGATAAGTAGTGTTTACAGCAAAATACAAGACAATAATTACCCAGGCAGTAAGCGCAGATATAATGATATTGCCGCTAAGCAGTTTCTTTTTAAATGTAGTAGAGTAAACCCAAAGCAGCAATGCACAGGCTGCATTGGCAAAAAAAATGATGTGGGTTGTTTTTAATGACACATATAAACTTAATGCCAGCCCGGCTGCTGTAAAGAGGATATGCAGGATGATGGCCCACCTCCGCCTGATGGTTTTTTCCACCACCATTTTGCCAGGCTTGTTTACCCTGTCAATATTAATATCAAAGTAATCATTGATGATGTACCCCGCTGCTGCAATGAGCACAGAGGCCATTACAAGCAAAATGAAAATATTGAAATCAAGTTTTTTGCCGCCACTGTAATAAGTGCCTGGCAAAGCAGGGGTTATTACTGAATAATAAAACAGGCCTTGTGCAAGCATAATGAACACAAGGTTTGGCCAGCGCACAAGCCGAAAAAAAGAGCCTGCTAATTTCATAATCCTGTTTTACAGGCGATAAAAATACGGATGTAAAACCGTTGAGGAAAAGTTTGGCCAGGATATTATACTAATGATTTTAAGAGGGGTTAACGGGGCTTGCTAATGGTCAAAAAAAAACCTTAAAAAAATTGCTGAAAGGCTTTTTTATTTAATTTTAGCCCTTTCAGAGATTGCATACCAAAACTAACTGTTCTTTTTCTGGCAGCAATCATCATTACTTAAAAGACTGCAAATGACTCAAATTTACCAGAAACTTTTCCGGAGCCTTTCTTTTTTACTTGTGTTTGCAACTTTGTGCTGCAACATTGCCGTGGGGCAAACACTTACAACAGCAGGCGGCACCAATTATGGGGCTTTGTCTTTTGTACCGGCCGGTACTCCCGGTACCATTACTTTTGTGGTGCAAAACTCTAACGCACAGGGCCGCATACTTAATAAAATTGATTGCTTTGCAAGGGTTGACCAGCCAGACAATGTATTCAAACTCTGGTACTCCGCCACATCGCTTTCTGGCGTGCCGACTGTTGCCGCACCAGTATGGACACTTGTAGCAACCGGCACCCCCGTTACTGTATCAACCGATGGCGTAACAACTGTTATTGACAATATCAACTTTGCTATACCGGCCAACACTCAATACAGGTTTGCATTGGAAACAAGCAACGGCATTGGTTACACTGGAACCACAGCTGGCACCCCTTCGCCCAATAGTTTTACTTCAGGCGGCTGCACGCTAAAGGTGGGAAGCAACTTAGTAGCAGGGCAGGCTGTTGGATATGGCGGTGCTTTTCCGAACCCGGTAAATACGCCAAGGTTTTTTACGGGCGCTGTATATTTAAGCCCCTGCACCAGCACAACAGTTGCAGCTACGCCAGTAATAACCCCGGATACTATTGCTTGTGGCGCAGGGAACCCTATGGTGTTAAGAGTATTAAGCGGTGATTTGAATGCGTCTGGCGAATGGAAATGGTACTCGGGCAGTTGCGGAGGCACGCTTGTTGGCACTGGTGATATTATTACCATTAACCCAACTGCCACCACTACCTATTTTGTGCGTGGCGAAGGTGGCTGTGCCTCAACACCGGGCCCCTGTGCATCAGTAACAGTAACGCTGAGGCCAGTACCCGGCACTCCTGTAATCAATCCTGTTCCTGCAACCTGCCTGGGCTCAGTGCAGGCGCTTAATATCAGCCCAGTGGCTATAACCCCCGGTTCAGTTACTGTTAACTCTGCGGCATTATCATTAGCTATACCAGACAATACAGCCAATGGGGTTAATAATACGCTTACAGTTGCCGGTGTGCCTGCCGGCGCCACCATTACCGGCATTGATGTAACCCTGAATATTACCCACACTTATATCAGCGATCTTGTAATAAACCTGAAAGCCCCCAACGGCCAGGTGCTGAACCTTGACAAATACGTTACCGGCACTGGCAATGAGGGCGAAAATTTTGTGAATACTGTAATCAGTTCAGGCGGCACAGATAACTTAAGCGCTGGCACTGCACCGTACACAGGCATATTCAAGCCAGACGCTATTAATACAAACGTTGGCAACGGCGTACAAAACCCAACTGGCTTTGTTGCAAATGCCGCTTCGTATGCAAGCCTTTACAGCGTCCCTAACGGTACTTACACACTTGCATTGGCTGATGGCGGGCCACAGGACCTTGGTACACTTACAGGCTGGAGCATAACTATAAAATACACTACTTCAGCCCCTGCGAGTGCCGCAGTTTGGTCGCCAAGGGCCACTTTGTTTGTTGACCCTGCAGGAACAGTGCCGTACAACGGCACTACGCCATTATACCAGATTTATGCTAAAGCTGGCGCCACCACCGAATACTATGCAGCTTCATTCCTTAATGGGTGCTTTTCCACGCCCGACACAGCTATTTTGGTAGTGAATGTGCCGGCAAGCGTATCAGATGCAACTTTGCCTGCCGATGCTGCTGTTTGCGAATTTGGCAATGCTATATTTGAAGCAAAAGGCGGCGGCACCTCGCCTTCTTACCAGTGGGTGCAGGTAGATGGCAATGGCGTTGAATCAAATATTACTGACAATGAAAATTTCAGTGGGGCAACAACTGATTCTTTAACCGTAAAAAATGTGCCCGTATCATGGAACGGGTACAGCTATTACTGCAAAGTAACCAGCATTGCCCCTTGCACCGATGTAGTTAATACCCGTTCTGCTTATTTAAGGGTGTATGCAACGCCGGTAGCCACCCTGTCAACAGGGGCCGGGCCTACTGCTTTGCAACCGGGCATTTTCTCCGCACTTTCTGTTTCATCCGATTCTGCAGCTATTGGCTACGATTGGTCTAAAAACGGCGGGGCATTTGATGGAGCAACTGGCAACTCATTTGACTTAACGGTTAATGACCAGGGCATTTATACAGTAAAGGTTACAGATGTACATGGCTGTGCTGCAGTTTCCAACCCGGTAGAAATTTCTGTAGTTGAATCTGCAAACATATTTATTTACCCCAACCCATCTATTGATGGAAGGTTCTCTGTTTGTTATTACAGCCTTAAAGGGAATGTGTTGCCACGCATGCTGGCCATTTACGATTCAAAGGGCGCAATGGTATTAAAAAAGGAATACACAATTGCCAAGCCTTATGATAAAATGGAAGTTGACTTCAGCCACCTTAGCAAAGGCACTTATTTTGTAAACCTTGCCGACCGCAATGGGAAAAGGATTGCAACAGGCAAAGTAGTTGTGCATTAAAAATAAAAGTACCAAATTCAAAAAAGCCGGCTTAATAAACCGGCTTTTTTATTGCATTAATTTTTTAGAGTGCAAGTTTTTAAGGTTGCGGCTAAACATAAATGCCGGATGCTTGTTTCGTTATTAATGCGTCACAAAAAAGCAAACTTGCCAACAAAAATATGCGCTGTATGCAACCGGCCATTTGCATGGAGAAAAAAATGGGAGAAAGCCTGGAGGGAAGTAAAGTATTGCAGTGATAAATGCAGGATGGGGAAAAAATTGCAGTTAAAGCCATAGCCGTTTCATTAAAGCAATGCCCAACAAGAAGGCTGTTAAAATTTAGGCTTCCCGGATCATTTAATAAGGATTGCGCCATAATTTTAACCATGAAAAAAACAATCATTGTACTTATTGTACCAATAATATGTTTTGCCTTTTCAAAAATTGCAGGCGGTGAAAAACCCGAATATATCCCTCCAAGCCCACAGCGCAGCGGCGACGCTGCTAAAGGCTATGAATATTTAACTACCGGCGATTATTTAAAAAGCGGCATCCCCTACTCTCTTTTTACGTTGGGCATGCCAAAAGACACCAACAATTATTTAAACAGAAGCGGCATCAATAAAAATATCCCTCATGATTACACCGCAGTAAAAGCGCCCAATGGCGAAATGGTAGTAGCCCCAAATTGTTTGCAATGCCATTCACAAATGTTTGAAGGGGAATTAATAATTGGCCTTGGTAATTCCCTCAGCGATTTTACAAAACAAGTTGGCGGCACTGCTGCAATGGCCGAAAAATTTTTGCAAAACATGAAAGGCGGCAATGCAAAAAAATATGAAGCAGCAAAAAGTTTTATCACTGCAGTAAAAGCTACTGGCCCGGGTTTAATTACTACCACAAAAGGCGTAAACCTTGCAGACAGGCTGGCTGCATTATTAGTTGCACACCGTGACCCTGTTACGTTGCAATGGATTGAACAAAGCCAAATGAATACTGGCAATGATGTGATACCAACCGATGTGCCTGCATGGTGGTTGTTGAAAAAAAAGCATGGCATGTTTTACAACGGCTTTGGCCGTGGCGATTTTGGCAGGTTTTTGATGGCAAGCAACCTGCTAACGGTAAGCGACACAACAGAAGCCGCTGAAGTAGACAGCCGCTTCAATGATGTGCTTGCCTATATCCATTCCATTGAACCGCCAAAGTACCCAAAGCCGATTGATGAAAAGCTGGCAGCAAAAGGAAAGAAAATTTTTACTGCTGATTGCGCTGGCTGCCATGGCTCGTATGGCCAGGCCGGGCAATACCCAAACCTTTTAATCCCTGAAAGTATTATAAATACAGATTCTGCATTGTTTACTTCCAATTATTCTAATCCGCAGTTTGTGGAATGGTTTAATAAAAGCTGGTTTACTACAGGCAGCCACCCGGCACAACTGGTGCCCTACCGCGGCTATATAGCGCCGCCACTGGATGGGATTTGGCTTACTGCCCCTTATATGCATAATGGCTCTGTGCCTGATTTGGAAACGATGCTTAACAGCAAAAAGCGGCCAACATATTGGCAAAGAAATTTTTCGACGCCTTCTTATAATTATGAAACGCCCGGATGGAATTATGAAATAAAAGACACACCGGGCAATAGCGAAGTGTATAACACAACATTAAAAGGCTTTGGCAATTATGGGCACACTTTCGGGGATAAATTATCAGACAAAGAAAGAAAAGCTGTGATTGAATATTTAAAAACTCTGTGAGATAACTTTACAGACATTCTAATTTTTTGAAACTCGTTTCCACCAAAGGATACAAAATAATCTCTGCATGGCTTTCTTCCAAAGGCCACCAGCCATTTTTATTCCAACAGCAAACATGGCAGCATATTATTGATGGCAAAAGCGGGCTGGTAAATGCACCAACCGGATGCGGCAAAACATTTTCTGTTTTTATTGGTGCAATCATAGATTTCATCAATAACAATCCAAAAGATTATAACACAAAAAGCAAAATCGGCTTGCAGCTTTTATGGGTAACGCCATTAAGGGCATTGGCAAAAGATATTGGCAGGGCAATGGAAGAAGCCATTGCAGATTTAAACATGCAGTGGAAAGTAGGCATACGCAATGGCGACACACCCGCAAGCGAAAGGGAAAAACAAAAAAGGCAAATGCCTGAAGTGCTTATCATCACACCTGAAAGCCTTCATCTGTTATTAGCACAAAAAAATAATGCAGAAATTTTCAGCAGTTTAAAAACTATTGCTGTAGATGAATGGCATGAACTGATGGGAAGCAAAAGAGGCGTGCAGGTGGAGCTTGCGATTTCCAGGATTGTCAATACACAAACAGGCAAAAGGCAGGAAGCACTAAGCAATGAAAGAAATACTCAATATTCAATATTCAATACAAGATGCTCAATCTGGGGTATTTCTGCAACCATCGGCAATCTTGAACAGGCAAAGGAAGCATTGCTGGCACCGTTAAAAGAAAGTGGGGTGATTGTAAAAGCTGCTATCAAAAAAAATATTGAGGTAATACCTGTAATACCTGATGAAATTGAAAAATACCCATGGTCTGGCCATCTCGGCATTAAACTGGTGCACCATGTTGTTGACATCATCAATCAAAACAATACAACGCTTGTTTTTATCAATACCCGGGGCATGAGCGAAATGTGGTACCAGTCTTTGCTCGCCACGGCGCCTGAACTATCAGGTGCTATTGCATTGCACCACGGCAGTATGGAGCAGGAACTGCGGCTGTGGGTGGAAGATAGTTTGCATACAGGAAAACTGAAGGCTGTTGTTTGCACCGCCAGCCTTGACTTAGGTGTTGACTTTCGCCCGGTTGACACAGTGGTGCAGGTGGGCTCGCCAAAAGGCGTGTCAAGGTTTTTGCAAAGGGCTGGCCGCAGCGGCCACCAACCCGGCGAAACAAGCAGGATTTTTTTCCTGCCTACACATTCGCTGGAACTTGTGGAAGTAGCCGCTCTTAAAGCAGCAATGAATGAAAACTACATTGAAAGCAAAGAACCAATGCTGCTTTGTTTTGATGTGCTGATACAATACTTGTGCACACTCGCTATTGGCGATGGCTTTGATGCTGCAAAAATTTATGAAGAAATAAAAAGCACGTATTGTTTTTCCAGCATCAACGATAACGAATGGCGGGAAATATTGTATTTCTTGGTGCAGGGCGGCAAAGCACTGCAGCAATATGATGATTATAAAAAAGTAGAATTGATTGACGGTTTGTATAAAATTACCAACCGAAGAATGGCCATGCGGCATCGCCTGCACATAGGTACCATTGTAAGCGATGCAATGTTAAAGGTAAAATTTGTAAGCGGAGGTTTTATCGGCGTTATTGAAGAATGGTTTATATCCCGGCTTGAACCCGGTGATGTATTTACATTGGCTGGAAGAAAGTTGGAGTTTGTAATGCTGAAAGACATGGCTGTGCTGGTTAGGAATTCAAATGCAAAAAAATCTATTGTGCCAAGCTGG